>JALONF010000139.1 GCA_025455085.1 Ignavibacteriaceae bacterium | reverse complement strand
TTAATCGTAACCGGAGTTGGATTTATAATCCACGTTTACTCGATCGGTTATATGCATGGTGATAAAAGTTTCTGGAGATTCTTTGCGTATCTGAATCTCTTCATTTTCGCAATGATGAATCTTGTGCTTGCAGATAATTTTCTTTTGTTGTTTCTTGGGTGGGAGGGGGTTGGTCTTTGTTCTTATTTGTTAATTGGATTTTGGTATGACAGAAAATTTGAAAAGAGTACAACTTCCGCTGCCGGCTTAAAAGCATTTGTCGTAAATAGGATTGGCGACTTCGGATTTCTTCTCGGAATGTTTCTGATTTACTCTACTTTTGGAACGTTAGTCTTTACTGATGTGTTTTCGCGTGCAGTTTCTTTTGTAGTTCCTGAACACATATTTGTTTTGATTGCAATCTTTTTGTTTATCGGTGCTACAGGAAAGTCTGCTCAGATACCTTTGCTTGTTTGGTTACCGGATGCGATGGCTGGTCCGACTCCCGTTTCTGCACTCATACATGCAGCAACGATGGTTACTGCCGGTGTTTATATGGTCGCACGATGCAGTATTATTTATGCATCCGCTCCAGCTGCGATGATGGTTGTTGCTGTGATTGGTGTCTTCACAGCTTTCTTTGCGGCTACGATTGGTCTTGTCCAGAATGATATTAAAAAAGTTTTAGCTTATTCAACCGTAAGTCAGCTTGGATATATGTTTCTTGCTTTAGGTGCAGGTGCTTTCTCAGCAGGAATTTTTCACGTTATGACTCACGCCTTCTTTAAAGCTTTACTCTTTCTTGGTGCTGGATCAGTTATCCACTCAATGCATGAACAGCAAGATATAAGACAGTACGGTGGTTTGAAAAAATATATGCCATTAACTTACGGAACATTTTTGGTCGCTGCTGTTGCAATATCAGGTATTCCGCCGCTCTCAGGATTTTTCAGCAAGGATGAAATTCTCTGGTATTCATACTCAAATCTTGGGATAGTCTTCTGGTTAATTGGATTGATCACAGCTTTAATGACTGCATTTTATATGTTCAGACTTTACTTTATGACATTTGAAGGGAAAGAAAAATTCGATCACCACAAAGTTCATCCGCATGAATCTCCGAAAGTGATGACCTATCCTCTTGTAGTTCTTGCGGTTCTATCTGCAATCGGTGGATTCATCGGAGTTCCGGAAATATTTTCAGGTGAACATGGAAATTTATTTCATAGCTGGTTAGCTCCTGTCTTCAAAACCGCCGAGATGAAATTGATGCATTTTGGTGGTCACTCACACTTCGAAGAATTATTGTTGATGATAATTTCTGTAGTCGCAGCAGCAAGTGCAATCTTTTATGCTCGATATGTTTATCTGAAAAAGCCTGAAGTTGCGGAAAAAACTTCTTCAAGATTCAAAGGTGCATACAAGGTATTACTCAATAAATATTTCCTCGACGAAGCATACGATGCTACCGTTGTCAATCCGATAGTTAAAGGTTCTGAGAAAATTTTATGGAAGATTGCGGATAATAAAATTATTGACGGATTAATTAATTATCTCGCCAAGCTTATTGATATTATTTCTGGTGTTATGAAAAAAATTCAAACTGGTGTTGCACAATCCTATGCGCTGGTTATGGTCCTTGGAATCTTAATTGCTCTTTTCTGGATAATTATGAGCTACTCATAAATGGAACAATCATACTTGTTAACATATCTTCTCGCAGTTCCGATCATCGGTTCGCTTCTTCTTCTTTTGATAAATAAAGAAAAAGCACAAACGATTAAATATGTTGGATTGATCGTTTCACTTATTGCTTTCATCATCTCGTTGATTATCTATTTTGATTTTAATGATCTGTCAAGCGAATTCCAGTTTGTACATAAAGTCAATTGGATATCAGGACTAAATATCAGCTATCACGTTGGCATTGATGGTTTGTCAATGCTATTAATACTTCTAACAACATTCCTTACTCCTCTTACTCTAATTTCAAGCTGGAGTAGCATTAAAAACAAAATAAAGGAATTCACTTTCTTTATGCTGTTCCTTGAATTAGGAATGCTTGGTGTATTTGTTTCTCTGGATATGTTTTTGTTTTACGTTTTCTGGGAAGCAATGCTCATCCCGATGTATTTTATCATTGGAATCTGGGGTGGAGAAAGAAGAATTTATGCCTCGATTAAGTTCTTCATTTACACAATGGCTGGCAGCTTGTTAATGTTGGTTGCAATAATATGGCTTTGTGTTTACTCTGCGGATTTACTTGGCAGCTTCACAACCAATCTTCTCGATTTGTACAAAACAGGTCCGACAATCGATACAACAATCCAGGGATTTTTATTCCTTGCGTTTGCATTGAGCTTTGCAATTAAAGTTCCATTGTTTCCATTCCATACGTGGTTACCCGATGCTCACGTTGAAGCTCCGACTGCTGGCAGCGTAATTCTTGCTGGAGTGTTACTGAAAATGGGAACGTACGGTTTTATGAGATTTAATCTTCCGTTATTTCCTCAGGCGTCAATTGATTACGCAGGTTTGATATCCGTGCTCGCTGTCATTGGAATTATTTACGGCGCACTAGTAGCAATGGTTCAAACAGATATGAAAAAGCTCGTTGCTTATTCTTCTGTTTCTCACCTAGGATTTGTCATGCTCGGAATCTTTGCATTGAATCAGGAAGCTGTGCAAGGAGCGGTTATTCAAATGATCAATCACGGTTTATCCACTGGGGCACTCTTCCTTTTAGTTGGAATGATTTACGAGAGAACTCACACAAGAAAAATTGCTGACTATGGCGGCATCGCTAAAATAGTTCCATATTTTTCATTTGCTTTACTTTTCACTTCACTTTCCTCGATTGGTCTGCCCGGGCTGAACGGATTTGTTGGTGAATTTCTGATTTTGACCGGTGCTTTCAAGTCGACTGTACTTGCCAGCTGGTGGTTTACCGTATTTGCCGCGACTGGAGTAATCTTCGCCGCAGTTTATCTGCTATGGATGTATAAGAAAGTTGCATTTGGAGAAGTTACCAACCCTGAAATGAATTCGGTGACTGATTTGAACAGCAGAGAGAAATTAGTACTGATACCAATATTTGTTTTTATCGTCTGGATAGGAGTTTATCCCACAACATTTTTAAAGGTGAGTGATAAAACTTCCGAGAATATAATTAAGATGGTCACTTCACCAGAAAATCATTTAACGATTGAGAAGACGGATGTACCTTGATATCCATATTAATTTTAAGAAGTTATTTTTGAGTAAATATGTTTAGCAATATTCAGGAATTTTACAATATACTGCCGCTTGTTATTATCGGATGCGGAATAATTGTTTCTATATTAATTGAGATTTACTCAAAAAGTGGTAAATCCCTTCTTCCCTGGTTTTCATTCATATTATTTCTGGCAGCCGGATTTTATTCATTGCTGACCGTTAAAAACCAGTCCATAATTTTCCAGGACATGCTCTCAACTGGTGGTATAACAAATATCTTCTATTTTATTTTTAACATTGGCGCTGCACTGGTTTGTCTACTTTCTGTTGACTACACAAAGAAGTATGGAGTTAATTATGGCGAGTATTATATCCTGATGCAAAGTGCTGTTTTAGGTATGATGCTGATGGCCGGTGCAAAAAATTTGTTTATGATTTTTCTTGGACTTGAGGTTATGTCAGTTTGCTTCTACGTCCTGGCAGGTGTTAACAGGAAAAAAGAAAAAGCAATTGAAGCATCACTCAAATATTTCTTGCTTGGTTCATTTGCTACAGGCTTTTTAGTTTACGGTATCGCTTTGATTTATGGCTCTGCACATTCAACTTCAATTGATGCTATCACCGCCGGATTCGCTGAATACTCCAGCGATATAATTTTTTTGGTTGGGATACTGCTTTTTCTAATTGGTTTTTCATTTAAAATTGCTGCATTCCCATTTCATATGTGGGTGCCGGATGTTTATGAGGGAGCGCCAACAACAGTTACTGGATTATTTTCTACAATTGGAAAAGCCGCTGCATTTGCTGCAATCATTGCAACCTTAACTGCACTGTTTTCCGGAGAGAGTTCAAGTATGTTCCTGCCGTATCTTGCTGTGCTTTCTATCTTTTCGATGTTGTACGGAAGCATCGTTGCAATTGCACAAAACAACATCAAACGAATGCTTGCATACTCATCAATTTCTCATGCAGGATATATTTTAATTGGATTAGCAGCAGGAACTTCCACTGGAGTTGCCGGTGTTGTTTTCTATCTTGCAGTATATTCATTTATGAACTTGGCTGCATTTGGCATCATTGCATTAGTTGAAGGCGAGAATGATAAAAATCTTGATATTAATTCATACGCAGGTTTAGGTACAAAAAGTCCTGTATTAGCTGCATTGCTTGCTATAATAATGTTTTCACTTGCAGGTCTTCCGCCGCTTGCTGGATTTTTCGCAAAGTATTATGTATTCATTGCTGCAATAAAATCAGGATTAACCTGGCTGGCAATACTTGGAATTATTTCGAGCGTCATCAGTGTTTATTTCTATTTGAGAATTGTTGTGCTGATGTATTTCAAGGAAGCAGAAGGAGAAGTTGTCCCTTCAAAAAGTTATAGTGGATTTTTAGGAGTCGCAGTTTCTGTTATCATGGTGATATTACTTGGAATTATGCCTGGTTCATTGCTGGATTTAATTACCTCGTTTCTTTAGTTAGTTTCAGTTCGCTTAAAATATTTTCTTAATTTTTATAATTAGATGATTCCACTCTATTCCACAAAACAAATCCGGCTGATTGACGAATTCGCCATAAATAAAATGGGAATTCCCGGTGTCGTATTGATGGAGAATGCCTCTCGCGAAATCTTCCAAAAAATATATGAGTTAGTTGAGTATGCAGGCTTTGTCAGGATTGGATTTGTTTGCGGAAAAGGAAATAACGGCGGCGATGGATTTGCCGCAGCAAGACATTTTTCTAATGCTGGTTATGAAGTTGTTGTTATCTATCTCGGAACAGAAAAAGAGATGTCTGAGGATTGCAGATTCAATTATCAGTTTTTAAAGAAGCTTTCTTCCACAAACAGAAAAATTACTCTTAAAAAATTTAACTCGATTTCTTCTCTTAACTCATTGAGGCAATGCACAATAATTTGTGATGCATTACTTGGCAGCGGCAGCCAGGGTGCTCTTCGTGAACCATATCTTTCAATTATAAATTATCTGAATAAACTAAAATCATTAAAAGTTGCTATTGATATTCCAACCGGATTGAATGCAGATACAGGTTATGCTGAAACGACATTCAACGCTGATTTCACGGTGACACTTGGTCAGTTGAAAAAAGGATTGTTCTTTGGTGATGGCTACACTAATTGTGGTGATATTGAAAAGGGAGGAATAGGAATTCCTGATTCTCTTTATGACCAATATACACCAACAGAATTCCTGATTGAACCTGAAGATGCAATTGTTGGCTTACCGATCAAAGCAAAAAATCTCCACAAATATTCTGCAGGAAAAGTTTTAACAATTGCAGGCTCAGGAGCTTTGCCAGGTGCAGCTGTTTTGGCATCATCATCAGCTTTAAAGATTGGAGCAGGTGCTTCAGTCTTATGTTTCCCGAAATCAGTCCGTCAACTTGTTCATAAAAGGTTGGGTGAAGTAGTTGTCAGCGCTTATGAAGATTCAGGAAGAGAATATCTTTTAGAAAAAAATATTGACGAGCTTAGCGATAAAATAAAATGGGCGGATGTTGTTGCAATTGGTCCCGGTCTTGGCAGAGAAAAGGAAACGAGGCAAGCAGTCATTTCTCTTCTTAAAAAATATAAACCTAAAAAAGCTGTAATTGATGCTGATGCTATTTTCGCTCTAGGCAATTTGTTAAAAGGACTGGAGCTTACCTTGTTTTAAAAGGTGCACCAACAATTATTTTTACTCCTGAAGGAGATGCGTTAATAAATACTACAGGAAATCCATCGCTGGCAAAATTTGGAACCGGTGATGTGCTAACAGGTTTTATTGCTGGATTACTTGTACAACAAAATGATATTGAAAAAGCTGTTGTTACTGCGATTTATCTCCACAGTCTTGCAGCTGATATCCTTGCAGAAAAAAGAACGAAGCTTGACATAGTTGCTTCTGATATTCAAAACTATATTCCTCAAACAATAAAATTTCTGGTGAAATCTGTTGTTTGAATTTTTAGAAATCTGTTGTTTGAATTTTTAGAAAAAAGGAAAGTCTGGCTGGTTTATGTTCCGTTAGTAATCTACTGGTTGGTATTATTCACAGCTACAACAATCCCGGTAGAAAGATTACCAAGCGTAGGCTTTAGTGATAAAATAAACCATTTCCTGGCTTATTTTATTTTAGCTATTCTGGTAAACCTAACGCTTATCTACCAACGTAGGTCAAGATTTCTTTTTAAAAAGGCACAGATTGCCACGATTGTAATTTGCTTATTTTATGGTGCGGTGGATGAGTTGCACCAATTGCTGGTGCCCGGTCGCTTTGCTGAAACCTGGGATTGGGTTGCAGATGCTTTGGGAGCTTTTGCTGGTGTTTTATTAATCTACTTTCTGGTAAATAGGCTTAAGTACCGTCTGGAATTCGACTAAGTATGGGAAAATTTGAGTATAGCTGGAACATTCTTAAAAAATAATTGTAAAA
>JALONF010000138.1 GCA_025455085.1 Ignavibacteriaceae bacterium | reverse complement strand
GCAAAGAAAATTTAATATCAGTCAGCTATAGAGTTGATCTTGAAATAGTTGATAAATCGATTGCTCTGCTATCAAGGGTAGTACCTATTCCAAAGTTACATTCTATGATCTTCAAAAGAATTCTTGCAGGATTGGCTGAACAGATAAAATCCAATTTGTTAAAGCAATAAATATAAATCAAACTTTACATCAGACTTAACTGAAGAAGTCTCGATTCATATTATTTTCTTTCATTAATAACTTTCTTATTTCTAACAAAGAAAAACAATATGAAAAGTATGGAAAAAGTAATTAGCGTAATTAAAAAATCAGATGACAGGAATGATTTTGTATTCTGTCAAAGTAATTCTTGCCTGAAAGATGATAATCCAATTCTACTTACTACTTCCGTAATAAATACATGCCAAATAATTATAGTTTCCAAACTACAAGTTTTGATAAGTTAAATTTCTTTTATTTCGCTCACCTAATTCACATAATATTTGCGTATTCATTTACTTAAGTGGCATTTTGTTTGATTTTCATTTCAATAATCAAGAATAATTCAGCAGGATTATTATGAAAACTATTTTTTACTTATCAGTATTATTACTAATTAATTTTTCACCAGTGAGTTTATCTCAAGATGCAATTATAGCAAATCATACAATTGCAAAGCTTTCGCTTTTACCTGATGAATGGATAGATTCGGCGAAAGCAAATCTTCATATCGCATACGGACACACTTCTCACGGAAGCCAGTTAATCACCGGAATGGAAGGATTGGTAAACTGGAAAGGTGCACAATATGCATTCAATGAAGGTGGAACAAATGGTGCATTGGACATTGATGATTATGCTTTTCCAGGTGCATCTGATCTTGGCAATCCTGATAGAATAGCTTGGGAATCTGCAACCAGAAATTATTTAAACGATCCGGCTAATAACGATGTTAACGTTGTAATCTGGAGCTGGTGTGGACAGGTGAGCAGTGCAACTGAAACAGATATCAACACGTATTTAGATTTGATGAATGGCCTGGAAAACGATTATCAAAATGTAAGATTTGTTTATATGACAGGACACCTGGATGGTACCGGAACAAACGGTAATCTGAATTTAAGGAATGAACAGATTAGAAATTACTGTTTAACGAATGGAAAAATTCTATATGACTTTAGTGACATTGAATCTTATGACCCAGACGGAACTTATTATTTAGATAAATACGCGAATGATAATTGTGATTATGACAGCGATGGAAATGGAAGTCTGGATAAAAACTGGGCAATCGATTGGCAGAATTCACACATAATAAATGTTGATTGGTATGATTGCTCGGCAGCGCATAGCCAGCCATTGAACGGAAACTTAAAAGCCTATGCAGCCTGGTGGTTATGGGCGAAGCTGGCAGGCTGGAATTCAGTTTCCGGTATAGATAATCCCGATGAAAATTCGTTAGTGAATTTTCAATTGTTTCAAAATTTTCCAAATCCATTTAATCCGAACACGAGTATTTCATTTAAATTATTGAAGCGAAATTATGTAACACTAATAGTTTATGATCAACTCGGAAATGAAGTTGAGATACTCGCTAATACATTATTAGCTGAAGGATATTATGAGTATAGGTTTAATGCAAAAAATTATTCAAGTGGGGTTTATTTTTATCGATTGCAAGCAGGCACCGAATTTTCAGATTCAAAAAAGATGATATTGTTGAAGTAAGATCTCCATAATTAACTCATACAAATTTCACATCTATAATATCTTTTATCATTCCGTGGTAATAAGGCATTTGCAGCAATTGCGTGATGCCTTCCCTGTCCTGCTCTTCAAAATCAAAAACAAGATGCTGAATGTTTACTGAGAGAAAATCAAGCGATGTCTGTGGGAAGTTTGGGAAGAGATCATCGAAGCTTTCTTTATGTGCACCAGAAAAATTTTCTTTGTACGCGGTATTAAAATCTTTAAGCGTTTCTTCTGAATTACCTGCAAGAACGAAGTTAACATAAGGCGCATTGATTAGTTCAATTATTTCTTCAGCGAAACTAAGCCCATTCAGGAACAACTCTTTTTCATAATTCTCATCACCAATGATCAAAAGGTTATCTTTGAAGTCAGACACTTCCCTGTTTAACAAGGTTGTTTTGATTTCAACATCGTAAAACTCCTTAAACAGAATTTTGCTCAGAATAACTTCGTTTGAAGAAACATCGCCCTTCATTAATAGTTCATCGATCGTTTCCTGCTCTTCTTTGAAATGAATGTAAGAATTTGAGAGCAGTGCATCAAAAGAAATTCCGATTTCGGAAGAAACAAAAAAATCCTTATTGGTTAACAGGTCCATAGTTGGAATAAGCCCAACGGAATTATTGTCATCACTTAATCTTTTTGAAATCAATGATGAAGGAAGAAACTCTATGTCAAGTTCTGATTTATCTACGATTTCTGATAAAAGTATCTGCGAAAAAATATTGCGGGGTAAATAAAATTTGATTTTCATAGGATAAAAAAAGCCGCCTTAAGGCGGCAATGAAAATATTTCTAGCTCTTTTTATCTTTAATACGTGCAGCTTTACCGGAAAGGCTTCGCAGGTAATACAGTTTTGCTCTTCTAACATCACCTTTCTTCAAAATTTCAATTTTAGAAATCTTCGGTGAGCTGAAACGAAAAATTCTTTCAACACCAACGCCGCTTGAAATTTTTCTAACGGTAAAAGATTTATTAAGCCCGTTGCCGCGTACACTTATAACGTCGCCTTCAAAAGGCTGTATTCTCTCTTTGTCACCTTCGATAATGCTCACATAAACTTTTATGTGATCCCCTGCTCTGAATTCAGGCAGATCGGTGCGGGGTTTTTCTTTTAATATGCTGTTTACTTTATCCATAATTTACTCCTTCTTTTAAGTCAAGGCTTATTCACCTTTGACTGAATTAATATCACGCCATTTTTCTGTTAAAATTTTTGATTGCTCTTCTTTCCATTTTTTAATTTCTTTATCATTTCCTGAAAGAAGAATCGCGGGAACTTTCATTCCCCTATATTCAGCAGGTCTGGTAAAATACGGCGCTTCAACAATTTCACCATCCTGGAATGAATCATCAAGAGCTGCTTCGCTGTCATTTAATACTCCTGGAATTAATCTCACAACTGAATCAACTACTATCAATGCCGGAAGCTCACCGCCTGTAAGAACAAAATTCCCGATTGAGATTTCATCGGTTGCAAACTTCTGCCGGACTCGATCATCAACTTCTTTGTAATGTCCCGCTATTATCAGAAGGTTTTTTGAAAGTGAAAGATCATTCGCAATCTTCTGGTTGAATATCCTCCCTTTCGGAGTTGTGAAGATTATGTGGTCATAACTTCTCTCTGCCTGCAGCGATTCAATGCACTCAAAAAACGGTTCCGGCTTGAGCACCATTCCTGGTCCGCCACCAAAAGGTTTGTCATCAATCTGCTTGTGCTTGTTGTTTGCATAGTCACGTATATTATGAATAAACAAACTTAGCTTACCTTTATCCTGGGCACGTTTTATTATGCTGGTCTTTAGAGGGCTTTCAAGCAAATCGGGAACTGCCGAAAGAATATCAATCCTCATCTTCTTCCAAAAAATCTTTTGAAATATTCAAGATTAACTTTTTCTCTGCAGCATCAAATTTTTCAATAAAATTAAGAACAAACGGAATTAAAATTTCTTTTTTTTCATTATCCATTACCACCAATATATCGTTACCTTTAGTTTTCATCACGTCCGAAACCACGCCAATTCTTTCTGTCTTCAAAAATACTTCACTGTTTATCAAATCGTGAACAAAAAAATGATTTTCAGGTAAACAAAAAGCATCTTTCTCATCAACAAAAACTTCTCTATCAATAAGTACCTGAGTATCTCTGAGACTATCAAACTTCTTAAACTTAATAATAATCTTTCCCTTAGCATCTTTTACATCTTCAACGTAGAACGATTTCTTATCACCCCAGAAATCAATGAATACTTTCTTCAAATCAAAGAACCTTTCCGGAAAATCTGAGAAAGATTGTAACCTGACAAATCCGTCTTTACCGAAAGTCTGTTCTATTCTCGCAATTAAAATGTATTCCAAAGCTTTTGTAAAATCATCTAATCAAGTATTTCCAGCGAAGCACGCTTACCCTCTTTTGCTGCAATAGCAGTCAACAGGATTCTCATCGCAATGGCAGTTTTCCCTTTTTTCCCGACAACCTTCCCCACATCTTCCTTCTTAACTCTCAAAGTCAGATTAACTTTTCTATCATCGTCGAATGTTTCCTGAACAACGACCGATTCCGGGTCATCTACAAGATACTTAGCAATAAATTCAATGAACTCTTTCATAGCTAAGAGCCTCCTATATAAGCGCTGTGAGCAGTATTGTATTAGAGTATAGTTAATTAAACTATTTCAATTAATATTTAAAACAGAAGCAGCGCCATTAACCTCTGTTTTACTTCAGCCGGCTGTCTCTTCCGGTTTTGCTTCTTCTGCAGGAGCCTGTTCTTCAGCAGCTGGTGCAGCAGCTTCGGCTTCCTGTTTAGCTTTCGCCTTCCTGGATAATTTTTTCTCAGTCCGTTTCTTCGAACCGGCTTCTTTCATTTTTTGCCAGTTCTCCATTTCGGATTTCACTTTTTCTTCATCAAGACCTTTGGATATTAATTCTTTTTTAAGAGTAATACCTTTCTGCCTTAATAGACTTTTTACTGTATGAGTTGGCTGAGCACCAACGTTTAACCAATATAGTATCCTGTCCTCTTTCAATTCAAGAGTATGAGGTTTGGTTAAAGGATTATAGAATCCAACAGCTTCCAGAAATTTTCCATCTCTGGGTGATCTTGAGTCTGCCGCAACCATTTTGTAAATAGGCTGCTTTTTCTTACCCATTCTTCTTAATCTTAACTTAACTGCCAAGTTTTTTTGACCTTTCCATTTGATACATTATTAAATCTACTAAATTAAAATCCTACCTGCCCATTGACAGGTTTGCAAAAGATGATTTACCCGAAAAGTTTTTCATCATCTTTTTCATTTCTTCAAATTGTTTTAGCAGCTTGTTCACATCCTGTATTGAAGTTCCGCTGCCTCGTGCAATTCTTTTTCTTCTGCTTCCATTTAAAATTTTTGGATTCCCACGCTCTATTCTGGTCATCGAGTTGATAATTGCTTCAACCTTAACTAATGCATTATCATCAACCTGGGCATTTTTAATCTGCGCACTGAGACCTGGGATCATTCCAAGCAGTGATGATAGAGAACCCATTTTCTTAATGACTTTAATTTGCTTAAGAAAATCATCAAAATCAAATTGATTTTTTTTGAACTTCTCTTCCATCCGTTCTGCTTCATTTTCATCAAAGCTCTGCTGAGCCTTCTCAACAAGCGATATTACGTCTCCCTTTCCAAGAATCCTTGAAGCAAGACGATCAGGATAAAAAGCCTCCAAAGCATCCGTTTTCTCACCATTACTGATGAATTTAATCGGTTTCCCAACAACAGATCTTATTGATAAAGCTGCACCACCACGGGCATCGCCATCAAGTTTTGTAAGAACTATTCCATCAAAATCTACTTTTTCATTAAAAGCTTTTGCAGAATTTACCGCATCCTGACCTGTCATCGAATCGACAACAAAAAGAATTTCGGAAGGATTTACCATTTTTTTAATATCCGAAATCTCTTCCATCATCTGTTCATCAACATGCAAACGACCTGCAGTATCTATAATCACCGTATCAAAATTATTTTCTTTAGCATACTTTAGTGAATCAGTTGCTGTTTTTCTTGCATCAGGTTCGTTGAGAGAAAAAACACGAGTCTCAATTTTTTCACCAAGCTGCTTTAACTGTTCGATTGCTGCAGGTCTATAAACATCCGCTGCTGCCAGTAAAACTTTTCGCTTGTGATTCTTTAATCGTTTTGCAAGC
>JALONF010000137.1 GCA_025455085.1 Ignavibacteriaceae bacterium | reverse complement strand
CAAACATATCAGAATAGAACTGAGGCATCTCTGTTTCATGTCCTTCATTGCTCGGTGGTTTAAGTCCGATTGCATTCTGATATTCTAAAAACTTATTCACCGGAAGTAATGGTCTGGCAAAAGGAGCAATAAGAATTCCAAATACAATTACAGGAATAGCGACAGTATATTTCAGCCAGCTTCTTTTATTACTCCAAGCCTCTATCATCACCGCACCGCCGGCAAAAAGAAATTGATATGCCGCCGCAATATACTCTCCCTTACTATGCCAGTTGATGAATAGGACAGCAAAAGTTGTGAGCCAGATAAAACCAACTCCACGGAATTGCTTTCCATCCTTATTAATAAAATAAAAAACTATTCCAGGCAGCCAGATTAGAATTGACAACGGATTAAGAATCAATATCTGATCAATAATGAAAGAAACTGGAGTAAGTCCGCCGTACTTCCTTGATGCAGCATTTCTCATAAATTCAAGATGTGCAAAGTCGTGAGTGATATTCCAGATGATGTAAGGTGAGAATATCAGCAAAGCAATTATAGCGGAAAGGTATAGGTATTTTGTTTTAAAATCTTTTCTTAATGGAGTGAAAACAGTTCCGGCAAAAATTCCGGCACCCAACCACAGCATACTAGTTTTGTTTAACAATCCGAAGCCGATTACAACTCCAAGCAAAAGCCAGAGTCTGGTGTTTCCAGTTTGAACTATTCTTAAAAAAACATAGGCTGAAGAAATCCAGAAAAGAAAATCAAAAACATTCATTGAATAATAAGTGTTTATCCCCAAAAAGATTGGGCTAAGCATAAATGCAACTGTTGAGATGATAACCGCAACTTTTTTACCACCAATCCGAACAGTAAACGATCCAAGTATAAACACAATAAAAGATGTAACAATTGCAGGTACAATTCTGATAACGAACATCGAATCACCGAAAAGCGATTTCCATAACGCAAGTATCAAGATTGAAAATGGAGGGTGGTCAACATATCCGAGGTCAAGTCGGTTTGCACAAGCCAGATAATAATATTCATCACGAAACATTCCGTAGCTTGTAAAAGCTGTTGTTAAAAGATAAATCAGCAGATTAATAATTGAGATTGTGAGAATAAGTGTGATGAGGTTTCGGGAGATTTTTGAGTTTTCCATAGCAATTTATTTTTATTAAATGATAAATGCCTAATCAGTGCTAATTATAAAATTTTTGAACCTGTCATAAACTATTTGACTATCAATTCCTCCCTTCCCACTGAAATCACAAATGTGCGGATTACCCGGACAGACAGTTGCGCAGTATTTTTCTTCCGGCAGAATTATTTCAGATTTGTTGCCAAGAGGACCCCAAAGCATTGGAGAGCAAGCAGGCAAAGGACAAAACATTGAAATTGTCTGAACCTTTAGAGCCGCACAAATATGCATCGGTCCGGTGCTCGCGGAAATTAAAACATCCAAAGTGCTAAAATTAATTATTGATTCTCTGAGTAATAAATCAATGTTGGGATAAGCGACTCCTTCTATGTTTTTTATTTCATCAGGAGGATTATTATCGGTAACAATAACACGAATGTTGCTTTCTTTAGTAAGGCGGACAATTAATTTTCTGTATTCTTCAACAGTTAAGTTCGGTGATGACTTTCCACTGGTTGTATTAATTCCGATTAGTAATTCTCCGTTGGGTGCAAGATTCTTTTTTATTTCATCTTTCTTCAGAGTTTCATCTTTAGACAAGAATATTTCCGGCCGCATACTCTTCGGTTCAATTCCAATTTTTCTGATCATATCAAGACAGTAATCTGCTTCGTGTCTTAATGGGATATAATTTTTTCGGTCAACGAATTGTGAAAAGCTTAAGAATTGATAGAGCTTGTGACCAACGCCAATGCGATGTGTTATCCCACTGAAAAATAAAATCCAGTTCAGTCTTTCGTTTGGCAGAAGCATAAATGCATGTGTGAATTTGAGCTTTCGTATCTCTCTAACTAATTGCCAGAATGTTTTTGGTTTACTGTCATCTTCACCCTCATACATTATTATTTCATCAACGTGAGGATTATGGATATACATATCTCTGGTGTATTTTTTCACAAGAACTGAAACGAAACTATCGGGAAAGTTTTTTTTTATTTCGCGAGGGATTGGCGTGGAGAGGACCACATCGCCGATGCGGTCAATTCTTGAAACTAATACTCTGAGTTGCTTTTTATTATTCAAATATTTTTCACATTTAAAGGTTGACACAGACCATTCTGCAACAAAGTCTCAAATCCATCATTACTGTCATTCCTGCGTAAGCAGGAATCCAAAACTCACTGCCTGAAATGGATTCCCACTTTCGTGGGAATGACAATCAAAGAAATATTATTCCTGAGATAGATTTTGCCTATTGATAAAGCTAGCTAGAACTTATGATGGTTATCAATCTTGTTATATGTTCCGCCAAAAACTATATCGCGAATATTATCACTCCTCAAAAAATTGTGAGGGAAGCCCAAATCAATTTTACTTGCTTCATTAAGTATGGCAATTTGTTCATTTTTCAAACTGAATTTCAAACACTCAAGATTATCTTTCAACTGTGCTTCTGTTTTGGCTCCGATAAGCGGAATAATTACTCCCGGCTGCTGTCTGACCCAGTTTATCGCAACCTGTGATGGTGAACAACCGACTTCTTCCGAAATTTTGATCACTGCTTCTGCAATTTTAAGATCATTTTCTTTAAGTGATCTAAATGTTTGCGCTCTTCCCTGTTCATCTTTGTTGCGGTTGTATTTTCCGGAAAGAATCCCGCCACCGAGTACTGCCCACGGTGTTACTGCCAAATCAAGCTTTCGAGCCATTTGCAAAAGTTCTCTCTCAACTGTTCTTTCAATTAATGAATATTTTATTTGAAGAGCTACAAATTGTGTCCAGCCTCTTAGCTCTGCAATTGTATTCATACGGGAAACAATCCACGCGGGTGTATCTGAAATGCCAATGTAGAGAATCTTTCCTGCGCGGACCATATCGTCAAGTGCTCGAAGTATTTCTTCTTCCGGCGTTGTATAATCCCAGGCATGAACCCAGTAAAGATCAATGTAATCTGTTTTAAGCCGTTTCAGACTTGCATCAAGTGACTGCATCATATTCTTCCGGTGATTGCCGCTGAAGTTTGGATCATCTCTTCGCATATGCAGAGTGTATTTTGTAGCAACAACAAAATGTTCTCTGTCGGAAGAGATAAACTCACCAACAAATTTTTCTGATGTTCCTTCAGTGTAACGGTTTGCGGTATCAATAAAATTGCCGCCTGCCTGAGAATAAGTATCAAATACTTTTCTGCTTTCTTCTTTGCTCGAACCCCAGCCCCATTCTTCGCCGAATGTCATAGTGCCTAATGCAAGTTCAGAAACACGTAAGCCGCTTTTACCAAGAAGCTTATAATTCATTAATAGTCCTTTATTCAATTTAATAATGATAAAATCTTTTTTTCATTTACAGAGTTCGGATAGAAATCTCCCATCCACCTGATGCATCTGTTTGCATCTAATGGAACGCCAATTGAGGGCACATCATAATTAGCACACAACCTTAATCCATTTACAAGTTCAGGGATACAGGCAACTCCAAAAACTCCGATGCTTTGTCCGCTTGATCTCGCCAGCTTAAAAATTTTCTTCAGGTCCGCCTCTCTCCAGATATACGCTTTAATATTCCGAAGCTCCATCAGCTTACTTACAGAGTTGATAGAACAATTTTTTGAACAACTCTTACAAACATAATCAGTTCCATCCGAAGCAGACAAACATTCTTTATCAAGGTCGTGCAGGCAGTGAGGTAGAAAAGCATATTTAGATTCGGCAGATTTGAATTTTTCTTTGTTAATTCGATTTACTAATTCAATCTCCAGCATATACAGCAGGTATTGTTCGCGGGAGGTTGTTAAGGTTGAATCACATTTTTCAGCAAGTGATAGATTTTTCAGATGAGCATCGATACCTATAAAATATTTTGAAAGTCTCGATTCTGTTTCAACCAGAAGCTTTGCAATCAATGAATCGGAAGATGCTTTTTCCTTTTCGGTTCTTAGTGTCCGCTTTCTATTTGAGTTTTTTCTAATTAAGGATAGAAGTTGTTCCTTTGATTCAGCAAAAGAAAGAAAAGAATCGGCTAAATCAGATAATACAAAATAAAACTCATCTGTATCGTCATTCCCTGAGTATAGAGAATATGTCTTTCCTGTGATACCCGATTTAGCCGTCATTTAGAAATCAATTACATTTTAAAAACATAGGCGAAAGTATGCGCAAACTCTTCAATACTCGTTGGAGTTGTGCTTTCAGCATCCCGTTTTGCATCTTCAAGGACTTTGCCTTTATTAAGATGACCAATAAACTTATTCATATTATCTGCAAGACTTTCACCTGCACCCATCTGCATCAATGCTTGTTTCAAACCTTCTGGTGGAAATTCACTGTACTGAAGATCAGGTTTACCAATTGCTTTGCCGAGAATGGCCGCCACTTCTTTATATGTTAAATCGCGTTGTCCAAGTAGATACTGAACATTCTTACCGCTGAAGTTTAAAGCATTCAATCTTCTAAATGCATAGTTGGCAATATCCTTTGTAGCAATCATACTCAACACTAAATCCGCTTCTACCGGCGAGCCCATAATTCCCATTTGTTTAATTACTCCGATCTGACCAAAAGTATTTTCCATAAAATAGGTGGGTCTTAGATGTAATGTATTGATACCCGGTATAGCATCAAGCTTTTGCTCCATATATCTCAGACCAAACACAACTCCCGAGTGTTCTTCAAGATGAGTTCCAACACTGCTTAAGGAAACGACAAACTTAACTCCACTTTTCTTAACAGCTTCGGCAATGGTATCGGCATATTTTCTCTGGTAGTCAGTAAAATCCGTAGCAGCCCAGTTTGGTGGTATCATAACATAAGCTGCGGTTGCACCTGTAAATGCTTTGGTTAAAAAACCAGCATCATTACTGTCACCAACCATCACTTCAGCACCTGCAGCCTTCAGCTCTTTTACTTTTTCTTCACTTCGTGATAATATTCTAACTTTTTTACCTGCTTTAAGTAAAGCCATTGTCAATGGTTTTCCTGTATTGCCGGAAGCGCCCATTATTACGTACATAGTTACTCCTTTTTTTTGATTAAATGAATTTATTTATAAAATCTTTGTATTGAATGAAATAAATAATAAACTTTTCATTATAAGACGAGATTAGATTTTTATTATACAATTCTTTTAGAGCAACATCCTTGTTTTGTATCACAAAAACGTTATCATTAATAATAAATATTTTATTGACTATCTATCCTCAGTAATCATTAAAATAATCCATTAAAAAACGCCTTACAAACCGTTTATAAAAGCATCATAATAAATTAATATTAAGAAGTTATCGGGAACTTGCCATTATTTTCATTAATTTTAAACACATAATTAAGCGATAAGGTTCTAAAAATTGTCAAAGAAAAAATCTGAACCGGGTAATACCATAGAAAAATTAACTCGTCTCGATATTGACGAAGATCTTCGAAAAAAAATTCTTCCTTATTGCAGATTAAAGAAAGGTGAAATCTGGGAAGACCCCAAAGGAAAACACAAAGTCGGTGTTCTTGATGCAGCAAGTGTTGCAGAAACAAAAAACTTATTCAGGAAAGATAAAGTCCAGCTTGTAATTAACGATCCGCCCTATAACGTTGTTGTTGGAAATGCAAACACGCAGAATCTTTCCAAGATAAATATTGATGAATACATCGAATTTTCCCGCAAATGGATTTCAAATGTTTTAACTATTCTTGACAGAGATGCTTCGCTTTACATCTGGCTTGGTGCAGATCAGAATGATGGATTCCAGCCGCTGCCTGAATTTATGATTATGATGAGAGAATTCAAGGACTTGAAAACCAGAAGAGATCAGAATGATGGATTCCAGCCGCTGCCTGAATTTATGATTATGATGAGAGAATTCAAGGACTTGAAAACCAGAAGTTTTATTACAATGAGAAACCAGCGAGGATACGGGACTCAAAAAAACTGGATGTCTGTCAGACAGGAACTTCTGTATTACATTAAAGGCAGTCCTCATTTCAAAGTTGTTTATACTGACATACCAAAAATTCTTGGCGGCTATTATAAAGAAATCAATGGAAAAGTAACTAACAATTTTGAAAGAAGTAAATCTGAGTTCATTCGTCCCGGAAATGTTTGGGTCGATATTCAACAGGTCTTTTACAGAATGAAAGAAAATGTTCCCGGTG
>JALONF010000136.1 GCA_025455085.1 Ignavibacteriaceae bacterium | reverse complement strand
ACGTCTCCTGAACCAGCAATTGAGTCTTGATCTCGAATATCTTCAAACTCAACAAAAATTGATTCGTAAGATTTCCCAATAATATTTGCGAGAACGTTTAATCTGCCTCTGTGAGCCATCCCGAGAACAACTTCTTTTATATTGTGATTGGCAGCTTCATTAAAAATCATATCTAAGACAGGAATCAGTGTCTCTGATCCTTCTAGTGAAAATCGTTTATGTCCTACAAACTTGCTGTGTATGAAATGCTCAAATGATTCTGCGGCAATTAATTTTTTCAGAATATTTTTTTTTATTTGAGTGTCATAATCAGGTGTGTTTTTAACTGGTTCCATTTTATTCTGAAGCCATGCTTTTTCTGCTGGATTTTGTATATGCATATACTCAACACCAATCTTATCACAATATGTTTTTTCCAATATATTCAGAATTTCACGTAATGTTGCTGTGTTGAGGTTACCAAATCCCCCAGTAATAAAATACCTGTCGAGATCCCAGATCGTCATGTTATAGCTAGATGGATCGAGTTCAGCATGGTATTGTGTCTTTGAACCAAGCGGATCAAGATCAGCGATGAGATGACCTCTGACTCTGTAAAGATTTATTAGCTGAAGTACTTTCGCCTGTTTGACAACTTCTTCGGTGTTGCCGGAAGTTTCAAAAATCCCTGGTTGATAATCTGTCTGCCATCTTAGAGGTTTGGATGGGAGTTTAAGAGTCTCAAATATCTCATCATAAAAATCATTCATACCAAGAAGAAGATCATTTATCTCCTTCAGGAATAAACCTGATTCAGCTCCTTGAATAATTCTATGATCATAAGTACTTGTAATATTCATCACTTTGCTGATACCAAGAGTCGATATTGTAGTGGGTGACATTGCCTGGTATTCAGCATTAAACTGAATTGCGCCTGTAGCGATGATAGTTCCTTGTCCAACCATCAGCCGAGGAACAGATGCTACAGTTCCAATTGTGCCGGGATTGGTGAGAGTTATTGTCGTTCCAAGAAATTCATTTGGATCGATTGCACCCTTGCGTGATCTTTTGATAAGGTCATCATACGCAGTCCAGAATTCTCTGAAGTTTAATTCATTTGCACCTTTGATGTTTGGTACGATTAAAGATCTCGAACCATCCTTTCTTTCAATGTCGATTGCCAATCCAAGATTAACTTCTCTTCTCTTGATGACGTGAGGCTTACCTTCAATGATTGTGAAAGCATTATTCATCACAGGTGTTGATTGTATTGCTTTGAGTATTGCCCAGCTTATCAGATGAGTGAAAGAAATTTTTCCCTGGTTTAGCCTTTTAAGATGATTGTTGATCAGTGTTCTGTTTTCTTCCAGCAATTTAACAGGAATAGTTCTCTGTGAAGTTGCAACCGGAATGGAAAGGCTGCTAACCATATTTCCAAGAATCTTTTCAGAGCTGCCTGCTATTATCTGAATCTCATCATTCTCTCCGGGTCGTGGTAAGGAAATCCCGCTTGATAGAAGAGCTAATCCTTCTGCACGATTTTTTCCATTTCCACTCTCTTTACTTGATATATCTCCAAAAAACTTTCGCCATTGTTCCGGAACGTTATCAGGACTTGATGAGAATTGATTGTAAAGATATTCAACGAACCAGGTGTTAGCACCAAATTTTTCGAGTTCTTCTTTATCCCGATCTTGCTGGGACTGCTTCTGTTTGGATAAGCTTTTACTCTTCATATAAAGTTATTAGTATTTTATTTCTTTTTTTGTAACTTATTAAAGAATTTTATAATTAAATAGAGAAACTTAATTCAACCAACTTGATCAAATATGTATGAAAGTTAGTAAGTCCATAAATAATCTACGGCGTGAATATAAGCTAAACAATTTATCTGAAGAAACCGTTCAGAAAAATCCTTTAAGCCAATTTGAGAGATGGTTTAACGAGGTTATGAAAGTTGGGCTAATTGAGCCAAATGCAATGGTTCTGGCAACCGCTGATGATAAAGCAAAACCTTCGGTGAGGGTAGTACTATTAAAAGCATTAAGTAAAAATGGTTTCACTTTTTTTACTAACTACACAAGTAAAAAAGGGAAAAACCTTGCTGAAAATTCATCTGCCGCACTTTTATTTTTTTGGGCAGAACTCGAAAGACAAATCAGGGTTGAGGGTATAATTAAAAAGATTTCCCGGGCGGAATCAAAAAAATATTTCGACACACGACCACTTGATAGCCGATTAGCTGCATGGACTTCCGAACAGAGTAAAATGATTCCCGGCAGAGATTATCTTGAAGCAAAATTTCAGATTTTTAAACGTGAGTTTAAAGGGAAGCAGATTCCATTACCGCCGGACTGGGGAGGATTTGTATTAGTTCCAGAATATTTTGAATTCTGGCAGGGTAGGGAAAACAGGTTGCACGATAGAATCTGTTATAAGAAAGTTAACAAGAAGTGGAAAAAATTTCGGTTGTCTCCCTAAACTAAAAATTAAACTTTCGTTTCAAATTTGACGTTCCTGCAATTAAACTTCTCACAACAATCGCTCCTAAAATTATCAGTCCACCGATGATTGCTGTAAAAGTTGGAACTTCTCCATATCCAAGAAATACCCAGACCGGATTAAACACCGGCTCAACCATTGAAATAATTGAAGCTTCAACCGCTAAGATTCTTTTCAATCCTGAAGCAAAGAATGCATATGCAACAGCAATCTGAAATACACCAAGGAACGTAACCATCCACAAATCTGTAACTGTTATAGCTTTAATTGTAAAAAGAAACGGAATGCAAATTAGTGCCACAAGTATATTACCCCAGAAAATGCTGCTCTGCTGATATTGCTGATCGTTTTGTTTCATCCCTAAGAATAAAGCAGCGAAAGTAATTCCTGATAAAAGTGCAATGAAGTTGCCTTCAAGATGTCCCGGTTCAAGTTTTCCAATAAAAAATAAAATCATCCCGATGATGCACACTCCGACAGTAATAATATTAATACGATCGTATTTAGTTTTATTTAACAATGGTTCAAATATCAACACATAGATAGGTGCAGTTGCCTGAAGGAAAATTGCATTTGCAGCAGTAGTCGCCTTGGTGGCAATAACAAATGTAATTAGCACCACTGCGTAAAAAAGTGAATTGATAATACTTAACTTATTAATTAGCAGAACTCGCTTCCTGAATATCAGTACAAATGTAATTGCTGCAATTAAGCATCTGAAGAATGAAAGATGCATCGCAGAAAGGGAAATCAGCTTAATAAAAAGTCCACCGCTGCTCCACAGAAGTGCAGCAGTGAAAACATAAAGCAGTCCTTTTTGATGTTCGGAAAGATTTTTCATTGATTAAGTCAAATATAATTAATGGTCATCAGTATAAATCAGGTTCTTTTTAATAAATTCATTATTAAATTTTAGTCAAAGAATACGTTATTTTAGAAATATGAGTAAAAGTTACAAGTTTGTTGACCATACAGCGGATATAGCCGTAGAATTGATTGGCGGAAGTCTAGAAGATCTGTTCACTGCAGGTGCAGAGGCGTGGTTTGTTTCAGTTGCCGGTGAAATAAAAATTGAGGAAGATGACATGTTAGAATTAGAATTATCCGCATCCTCCAAAGAAGAGTTGTTGGTTACTTTTTTAAATGAATTAAATTATCTCCTCATTACAAAAAAGTGGCTTTGCACTTCCATTCAATCAATAAAAATTTTTGATGATGCTGATGGGTGCGAACTTTCTGCTGAGTTAAAAGGTGTTAAGCTTAAAAATGATATCCAACTTAAACAGGAAATTAAATCGGTAACTTATCATCAGTTAGAGATAGTCGAAAAAGATAATGATTACTCAACTCTTGTGGTTTTTGATATTTAGTAATGTAAGGGCAGGAGCAAGACTGTGAATGTAGGTGGAATTGAATTAGTAAAAGTTCGGGAAAATTTATGGGAGATACCTCAAACCGGACAAATGCAAGTTCCCGGACGAATTTACATTTCTCGTGATATGATTGAAAAAGGATTGAAAGATGATGAAGCTCTGAAACAAGTTGTCAATGTTGCACATCTTCCGGGAATTGAAAAATATTCACTTGCAATGCCTGACATTCACTGGGGATATGGATTTCCAATTGGGGGTGTAGCTGCAACTAATCTTGATGAAGGAGTAATTTCTCCTGGAGGAGTTGGTTACGATATCAATTGTGGAGTCAGACTTGCGACAACTAATATTGAATATGAACGTATCCAAAATAGAATTGATGATCTTGTCTCAAAGTTGTTTCAGGCAGTCCCAACTGGTGTAGGTGCCAGTGGTGCAATCAAAAAACTTTCCATGATTGATTTAAAAAAAGTTTTAACCAAAGGATCTGTTTGGGCGCTGGAAAATGACCTTGGTTCTTCATCTGATATTGATTTCACCGAAGAGAGCGGAACGCTTAAAAATGCAGATACAGAAGTTGTAAGTAAGCGTGCCTTTGAACGAGGTGCAGATCAGGTTGGAACTCTTGGTTCCGGTAATCATTTTCTTGAGGTGGATGTTGTTGAAGAAATTTATGATGCAAAAGTTGCTGAAGTGTTTGGACTTTTTCAGGGACAGATAGTTATCCAGATTCATACAGGTTCGCGCGGACTCGGTTATCAGGTCTGTGATGATTACTTGAAAGTTCTTCTTCAGGCAAGCAAAAAGTACGGTTTCAAATTGCCTGATAAACAGCTCGCATGCGCTCCAATAAAATCTCAGGAAGGACAGGATTATCTTGCGGCTATGCAGGCTGCAGCGAACTTTGCATGGAATAACCGTCAGGTGATAATGCATCTGGCAAAAAAAGTATTGAAAGATACTTTCTCTATGACCGAATCGGAATTAGGATTTAAATTACTTTATGATGTATGTCATAACATTGCTAAAATCGAAAAGCATAAAATCGGTAAAGAAGAAAAAGAAGTTTGTGTCCATCGAAAAGGTGCTACGAGAGCATTTCCGCCCCGGAGTAAGATGATTCCAGCTAAGTATCAGGGAGTGGGGCAACCTGTTCTTATTCCTGGAGATATGGGAAGATACTCTTACATATTAGTGGGAACAGAGAAATCAATGGAAGAAACATTTGGAAGCTCGTGTCACGGTGCAGGAAGAAATTTAAGCCGCACTAGAGCACTGAAAAATGCCAAAGGAAGAGATCTTATAGCTGAACTGAATAAAAAGGGAATAGCAATTCAAGCGAAAGGCTATAAGACAATTGCTGAAGAAATGTCGGATGCGTATAAGGATGTTTCCGATGTTGTTGAAGTGATGCATAAAGAAGGTATTACACGGAAAGTTGCAAAGATAAAACCTGTTGGAGTGATTAAAGGTTGAAGTACAGATATTCACCTCCCTTACTGATTCGGAAAGTTTTTCATGACTTTATCTGGGAAACGACTAATAATAAAATCCTGTTAACTTTTGATGATGGTCCCACTCAGGAAGCCACGTTAAAAATTCTCAGAGTACTTTCTCTAAATAAAATAAAAGCAGTTTTTTTTTGTGTTGGAGATAATATTATTAAACATCCATTATTGGCTGAAAAATTATTAAGCGCAGGACATACGATCGCAAATCACACTATGAATCATAAATTGCTCACCAGTATGAACCGTGAAGAATCCATTAAAGAATTATCTGCATTTAATAGTATGTTGAAAGATAAATTCAATTATGATGTAAAATATTTTAGACCGGCACACGGAAAATTTAATCTGAAGACGAATGGATTGATGAAAGAATTAAATATGAAGTGTGTGATGTGGAATTTGCTGACTTATGATTTTGAAAATAATATTGAAAAAGTGAAATATGCTATTGAAAAGTATTTGCAAAGAAATTCAGTTATCGTTTTTCACGACAATATAAAAAGCAATACGATAATTGAAACAGTACTGAACTACACGATAGATCTTGCTGGTAAAAAAGGTTTTGAATTTGGAGAACCTGCAGATTGTTTGAAATAATTTTTTTGATACTCGTCT
>JALONF010000135.1 GCA_025455085.1 Ignavibacteriaceae bacterium | reverse complement strand
GTGAATAATGCTAATTCACGTGACAGAATACTTTCATCATCTTTTATGTTTTCATTCAAAGTTTTCCATCTGAATGCAATCATTCCAAAACCAAGTAATATAAATGTTCCGATAAATAAAATCAGGAACAGATAAACAATCATTCCCGGATCAACAAATGAATGAACAGAAGCATCACCGAGCACCCCGCTTCGTGTTAGAAATGTACTGTAAAGAACTAAAACATAAGTAAGCACACACAACATTAAATTCGTTTTTGCATATTTGCCGATACCTCCTTTAGCCTGCGTTTTCTTTTGTACGAGCAGAGTATGAATTGCAGCAACACCAACAAGCCATGGGATCAAACTGGAATTCTCAACCGGATCCCATGCCCAGTATCCGCCCCAACCAAGCATTTCATACGCCCAATATCCGCCAAGCATAATTCCCAAACCAAGAACTCCCATCCCAGCAAGCATCCAGGGGAAAGACTGTTTCACCCAATCCCTGTAATCGTTTTTCATTAGTGCCGCAATTGCGAAGGCGAATGGAACAGTAGCCATTGCAAAACCAATAAATAAAATCGGAGGATGAATCTGCATCCAGAAATTAAGAAGCTGTGGATTTAATCCCCTCCCATCAGAGATAAAATCATTTAATGACACTCCGGCTTGTGATAGCAAACCAGCTAGCTCTTTATTTACTTGAATAAAACTCTGGTTTGTACTCTGATCAGTAAAGAAGAACTGCTGAATAAATGGAAGATTATAAAACTGAGAACTTATGTGCTCAATTTTTACAAATACCGGTGTAACCCAGATGTATTCAAAAGGATTTTTAAACCAGGGAGAAACCATCACCAGTAAAAACGAAGTTGCAAGCGTGAATACAGCCATCACGCGCGGCTCAAGATCTCCTCGTTTTGAAGCATAAGATTGAAGTATAATTCCCACTATAGCAGTCAGCAAGAGCCATAACATAAAGCTTCCTTCCTGCCCTCCCCAAAATGAAGATGCAAGCTGGAATAATCCAAGATTTCTTAATTCATTATTGCTGTAGCTGTAAATGTAATTATATTGATACTGGTGTGTTAGTATTGCATACCATAAATAAACCGATGCAGCAATAACCAAAACTGCCATAGCATGATATGTAATCCTTCCGTAATTCAGAGTGTTTTTAAATCCTCTATAATTCAGAAAATACATTATCATCGATATAATGCTGAATGCAAGCGCAAGTGTGAGTATAATACTTCCTATCATCTAAACCTCAAGTCTGATTAAATTTTATTAAATATCTTAGATAATTATTACAATGAAGAGTTAGCGGTCTTCTCTTCGTATTTGCTTGGACATTTAGTTAGAATGTCTTTGGCGTGAAAGTAGCCGTTCTGATACTTACCAGTTACAACAACACTGGTGGCACTTTCGAAGTTATTTGGGATTGCACCTTCGTAAATTACTTTCATCTGCTTGCCGTGCTCATCAGCCATGAAAAAAGAGAAGGTTTTGTTTTGATTATCTATTTGAAAACTTTTTTCTTTCACCCAGCTTCCGGTGGCTTTCACTGTTTTTTCGCTGGACATAACTTTGTTAAAGTCATCAACGTATTCAATATTACTTTGAGTGAATAAATACCCCATCAACACAAGAAAGACTGCTATAATAATTCCCCCGAATATATATTTATTTTTCATTTTTTATCTCCGCTTATTTCTTTTTCTATACTTTTTAATCTTTTATCAAGGGCGAACATGTACAAAAATATTCCGACCCAAACGATGAGAACAATTATCATCACAATGTAAATTGCATTACTCTGCAAAAAGTTGTAGAGACCGTCCAAAATTATCCTCCCTGTCCCGATGTTGGGATCATTAACTGTTTTTCTATTTTATCTTTTATAATTATTGATCTGTAACCAACTCTCCACATCCAGAAATATAATATTGTAAATCCTATCAGTGAAAGGAAAAATATAAGCTGCATATTTGAATTCATCTGAAAATCAACTACTGGTCCAGCATTGGAATCATCAGCAGAACCCGGGTGAAGTCCTTTCATAATTCTCGGCATAATAAAAATGAAGAAAGGTACTGTAACAAAAGCGATCAACGAATAAACTGCTGAAAGTGTCGCGCGTTTATCTTCAGATTCAATTGATGAACGCAAAGCGAAGAGTGCACCATAAATTAATAAGATTGCAAAGATGCTCGTTTGTCTTGGATCCCAGCTCCAGAATTGTCCCCACGCAAACTTTGCCCAGACTGCACCGGTGACTGTTGCAAGAATACAGAAAATCATTCCAAGCTGTGCAGCAGAATGAGCTTTGGCATCTTCATCAAGGTTTTTATTTTTTAAATATCTAAAGCTGAAAATTGTTGACATTAAAAAAGCAATCACTGTAAGCCATGCAGTTGGAACATGGAAGAAAATTATTTTTGCATTTTCCTCTAATCCAGGGATGAATGGAAATTCGTACCAGGCACTTGGTTTCTCAACAATTGGAAACGCTATTCCTGCTATTGATACGAAAGCTAAAAGTAAGAATAAGAATATTTTCCAGATCATAAAATTTTAACTCAAAAAACCTTTGAAAATGACTAATCTTTCCATATAAAATCGAACAGCATAAAAGATGCGGTTAACATAATTACATCGTAACCAACAACTATTGCCAGTTCAAACTGAGCTTCTTCAAAGCTTGTACCATCGAACGAGAACAAAGTTAATTGAACACAGGTAAGAATCAAAGGTAATAAAATCGGAAATGAAAGGACGGGATAAAGTGTGCCTTTTGCACCTGCTTTTGCAATAATTGCAGCGATAATTGTTGAAGCAACTGCCAAGCCGATATTTCCCAAAATAAAGGTCAATAAAAAGAGAAGAAAATTTTGCACAACAAATTTTTCAAACAAAGCTGAATAAAGAATAGCAATAACCAGATTCATACAGAAAACGAGAATCAGGTTAAAAATCAGCTTGCCTGAAAATACAGTGGTTGGAGATGCGATTAGTTGAAGAGTTAAAGTTGTTCCTCTTTCTTCTTCAGAAACAAAGGCTCTTGCTAGCCCGGACATCGCTGTAAAGAAAATAACAACCCAGAAAAGTCCGCCGGTTAAACTCTCGGTTATGGTTTCGTTGCCGATAGAAAAAAGAATAACACTGATTGCAACAATGATGAACATCGCGAGCGAATTAATTGCGTAACGTGTTCTTAGTTCAGAATGAAAATCTTTTTTAAATAGTGCGTATGATTCTATTATCATTAGTCAATTTACTTTAATTCGGCTAAAGCCAATATTTATTTATCAATCTTAATCCACGAGCTAAAGCTCGTGGCTATTTTAAAATAGCTAAGTCCCAAAAATTGCCACGACCTTCAGGTCGTGGGACGAAAACAGATAAAAAATCGGCTTTAGCCAAAATGATATTTTTCGAGAAATAAACTATACTCTTCCTCAAAAGATTTAAGCCGATGGTGTTCTTCTTGATTTTTAATATATTTTCTAATTCTGTCAACTTGAGATTCA
Source organism: Ignavibacteriaceae bacterium (assembly GCA_025455085.1). GTDB lineage: Bacteria > Bacteroidota > Ignavibacteria > Ignavibacteriales > Ignavibacteriaceae > IGN2. The sequence continues at coordinate 7,145 of JALONF010000135.1, read as the reverse complement.
CTAACGGAAACCGCAATATATTCATCCTGCCACTCAAATTTACCTTTTGTTAACTTATTCTTGTTAACCCAATTTGATGATTCACCTTTAATTAGCATAACAATTTTACTTATTGTTTGTTCTCTCCCTAAAGAAATCAGCAAATGAATATGATCCTTTACGCAATTCAATGTATCAATAAAAATATTTTTTAATCTTGCATTCTCTTTAATGTGCTGTAATAGCTTTTGCTTTAATTCCTTGTCAATTAATTTATCCCTATTCTTTGTTGACCAAATTAAATGAATCCAGATTTTTGTAAATGGCATAATATTATTTGGTTGAAGCCTATAATTATTTATCAATCTTAATCCACGATCTAAAGCTCGTGGCTATTTATTTTTCAAACTCTAAAATTTTCCAATAATATTTTTTCCTGACATAATTCCAGATCGCGTTCTTCATTTGAAGCTATTATAACAATAGACTTTTTTGACTCATCTTCAATGATTTTATAAACTACTTTCTTTCCTTCCTCATCAAGATTGGAAGTTGGCTCATCAAAAATCAAAACTTCAGGTGAATGCATGAGTGCAAAAATAAATTTAAGTCTCTGCTTCATCCCTGATGAATATGTTTTCACAAGATCATTTTTTCTGTTATCAAGAAGAAATTGTGTTAAGTAATAGGTCACTTTCTCCTCATTAAAATCAACTCCACGGATCTTTGCAAATATTTTCAGATTCTCCCATGCCGAAAATTCTTCGTACAAAACTAGATATGGAGAAACGAAACCAATGTGGTTGTGAAGCTTTTCAGGAATTATTTCGCCCGCGGAATTTTTATGAATGATTGTTCCTGAAGATGGGGCAATAAGCCCCGCTACTATTTTAACTAGAGTAGATTTACCTGAACCGTTTGGACCGGAGATACCGAAGATTCCTTTCTCGGCCCAGTTAAAAGTTATCTCCTTAAAGATTAATCTTCTTCCAAAGAGTTTGGAAAGATTTTGTGATTGTATTGAGTAACTACTCATTGAATATTACAACTTTGCCAGTTATAACTTCACTACCTTTTTTAATCACATATATATAGACACCTGAAGAAAGCTTGTTTCCACCGACATCCCTTCCATCCCAGCTCAACCCAAGCTGATCGCCAGACAGGATTTGAATTTGAAGAAAATTAATGAACCCGTAAGGTAGCCTCTAGAATAGTAGAAAGGATTCGGATATGCATATTCAATGCTACCAGAAGAGGGTAATTTTAAGCTGTCCTCTCTTATTAAAATATTATTCAGAACTTCCGAGACAGACCAGAAAGTTGAGTTGCTGGTAGAGAAAGTTGAGGAGTAATTCCCGGTTAATTCTCTCTCACCAGTGTTTGGATCAGAATAGAGGATGTAATGAAAATTAAATAACTGGTTCGGATTATCATTTGCAGAAAAAGCGTCTGCATTTGTAACTATCACTACCAAAGTATCACTGTTGGCAGAAATATTATATTTCACAAAATTATTGGCTGTTGGCGCAGACTTCATATCAGGCGGTGGCGAAGGAAATTGTATTGTGAATGTTGGTGTTATCAATGGATAATTTTCTCCCTCTTCAAAGTACTTCCCTGGAATTTTTCTGAAACCAGTAAAGTAAGTCCATATACCAAATCTGTTTAACTCTCTTGGGAAAGAAGTTCCTCTTTCATTTAGACTTTGATTGATTGCAAGTATTGCAGTAATGCTTGGAATCATTTCCCATTGTCTTTTTAAGATTCCAAAATCAAAATTTTCTCTTATAAATATATTCCATATCGCAAGGTTATATCCATTCTGCTTTGGAAAAGCAAGATCAGTATTATTGAAATACGAGTTCATATAAGCGTAATAATCATTCACATCATCATAGACAAACTCTTCCATCGATGTTGACGTAAGTTCATAGAAAAATGCATCATCATTTCGATAAGGAAAATTTTCATTAAAAACAGAATAGTTGCCTAGTTGAATGCCGTGATGAAACTCGTGAGCAGCAGTTACTCTCATTCCATTAAGACTGGTAGTATAATAGCCAACATAATCGTTATCAAGAACCATGAAAGAAATCCAGTTTACTGAACCAACTTTACTTTCCCATTCAGTGTAACCGTAAACACCACCACCTTGATTTTGGATGTAGACATCGTATTTATCATCACCGCCTGCTGTGCCATCGGAAGGAGGTGAAAGAAAACCAAGATAAGTAACTTCAAATCTGTATACTGAATCAAGTGCTTTGGCAACTTCAGCAACATTTTGTTCCACCGTCCAATTGGAAACATAAGAAGGACGATTACTTCCAGTTGCATCATAATGAATTCTGAAAAATCCTGAAGGTGAAACAATGCTTGTTTGTAATGGTGGTCTACCTAACAAAGATTTTAATAAACCTTGTTTTTCAGGCGAGAAAAATTCAAGGTTAGTTTGAATATCACTCACAATTCCAAATCCACATTTTCTATCTTCTAAGGTTAACTCTGCAGGCTGATCAGTTTGTGGAAGCAATTCAGGAGCTCTGAGTTGAATAAATTTAATGTAGAGCGAATCAAGCTGTGATGAAGTAAGTTCCTGAGAATATGTCTGAACTGAAACGAAGAGCGTCAGAAATATTACGAAAAATGTATAAACTATTTTTTTAGCGATGTAATTGATAATTCACCATCTTTGTTTGAATAAACTAAATAATAATTTTTCCGGTCAAGCTTTGCGAAAAAATAATCAGAAACGTTCTCAGCCGCAAACATCTGATTTAGAGTAAAATTTCTTTCTTTTTCCCGGTAAACAAGTTTGTAAATATAATTATCATTATTACTATTTATAGTAAAATTTGTCATTCCTTTTATGGATGTCTCTCCAAAAAACCCTCTGCCGAATTCTTTCTTATTTTCTTCATCCAATCTGAACACCTGATCTGAAATACTAATTTTTTCCCCAACTACAACCAATAATTTGTCCTCATTTTCATTCTGAACCGTGCTTACGACTTTCGGATATTCATTTTGGTAATTATCCGCACCAAATAGATTTACCTCAGTTCCATTGGTTTTAGAAATTTCAAAAAAAGTTTTATAATCATTTGGACCGGATTTAATTTGGGCTGACTTAAATTGTAAACCGTCTCCTTCTGATTTCCAGTAGTAAACCACAGGTTCTTCATCAATAAAAAGTTGAGCTGAGCTTACATTTCTATCTATGAAAGGATACTCCCTGAAAGTTACACTTAGATCCCGATTTTCAAACTTGCCGAGATAAAGTTTTGATTGTTTATTATATGCCACCAAAATATTTACAAATGCACTGTCAACCCGTTGCAGTGCAACGGCAAGAATTTCTCCAGGCGCGTAAAGCTGCTTCCGGTTGAGTCTCTTTTGGTCAAAATTATATCTGAAGATTTCTAACAGCGGAGCACCTTTTGTAAAGCAGTAAAAAATTTTTCTATCTTTAAAGAATTCATCAACCAGAATTTCTTGATGTTGATCAGCCAAAGGAATAGTATACAGCAGCGAAGGAACTCCCACTTTGTTATTCAGCAGAAGTTTTAACGAATAGTCATATTCATCAATAAAACTGATGTCAGGGATTACATCATTTGCATAATCAAATTTCTTTACACTTCCGGTTTGAATACCAAGAGTGAGTTTCATTTCAAGACCAAGCTCTTTTTCTGAGTTGAGAACGATAAGCTCACCTGTTTCAACTAAGCAGGAGATGTTATCTGTATTTTTATATCTGAATGTAGTAAATGTAAATAGAGAAGAATTTTTTAGATAAGGAATTTTTTCGTGGAACTCTGCTCTATTCATTCCGAACATAATGTTAATTGTATTTCCCGATACGCCAACAGCAAGGTCCGTAAGTTTGTCCCCGTTGAAATCTGCCAACTTAATATCGGAGGGATGATTATCCAGCTTTATTGAAAGTTTGCTTTTATATGAACCCTGGGCATCACCTGATAGTATTTCAACCCGTTTGCCAATAGCATAAATAATATCTTCAATGCCATTTTTATTTAAATCAATACTTTGAAGCAAATTTATTTTTTCAGCATACTGAATTGATCGTGCAAGTCTGAAGATTCCTTTTGTATTATTGATGAAAAACTGAAGTGAATTTTCAAGAATGTTGAATGCAAGTACATCTGGATAACCATCATCGTTTAAATCAACAAAAATGGCTTCGCTAAAACTCGTACCAATTACTATCTTTTTTTCACCTATACCGCCACTCGATCTAAAAAGAATTGATAGACCATCAAAGCCGGTACCTGAGACAAGTATTTCATCGTTCCCATTTAAGTCAATATCTCCGGTGGAAATATTTTCAGGATAGGAATCGAATTCAATTTTACTTTTACCTGCATCAATTGAATCAGGAGAGATATACATCAAATTAACTTTTCTTAATCTGCGTTCAACTGCAGCGAATAAATTATTATTTCCTGTTTTGTTCTTTAGCTGTTTAAGCTGTGAAATTTCTGAATTCAATTGAAACTCTTTTAATTCCACATTGTCGCCAGGAATACCAGTAAGTATTCCAATACGTTTTGAAACAGTGGAATAAAAAATCAGTTCATCATTTCCGTCCGAATTTAAATCAGCAGAAATTATGCGTTGATACTCTTTTGGCATCGGGAAATTTTTCTGGAAGCAAAATCCATTGATGGGAATCTGGCAATAGGATAGTGTTGAATAGAACAGAACAAATAAGATGAAACTATTTTTCAACTGACCGATTTTTGAGTCGGTTTTCTCTCCTGATAAGTGCTTCATTAAATCTTCTTTTCTGTTCATTTGTTTCTGGTAAGGCTTCCATAGCCTTGATCGGTTTACCTTGCGAATCAACACAAACAAAAGTAAGGTAAGCCGAATTTGTATGCTTTTCTGTGCCCTCTTTGAAGGATTGAGCAAAAACTTTAACACCGACTTCCAGTGAAGTATTAAACACCCTGTTAACTGAAGAGAGAAGAGTTACAGCATCTCCAAGTTTTACCGGGTGGTGAAAATCTACTTTATCAACTGAAGCAGTAACACAAACCCTTCCTGTTAATTTTTCTGCGCTGAGAGATGCACAAATATCTATCCAGTACATCAATTGCCCTCCGAAAAGTGTTCCAAGCTGATTTGTATGGTTCGGAAATACAAGTTCGGTCATAGTAATTTGTGATTCACTTACTTTTCGGGCAGCCATCAGTTGGAAGAAAAACCCCCTTTTAGTTTTGCTTCTAGTGAATTCTTCAGATCCTCAATTTCATTAAAGTTTTGATCTTCGGGATACATGCTAACAAATTTTCTCATCTCTTTAAGAGCTTCATCTTCTCTTTCTCTATCCATTAACAATTTTATTTTGCGGTACATTGCCAATGGTGCATACTGAGTATCGTGATAAATTTCCACAACAGCGTCGTAGTACTTTAATGAAGCTGTATAGTAATCCATCTTCTCATAAATAACTGCTATAGAATATTCCTTACGTGCGAGTTTATCATTCAATTCAGAAATTTTTCTTTCTGCCTCGGCAACTCTCTGGTTCAACGGAAAGAAATCAACGAACGCCTGATACTCCTCTATTGCTTTCTTACTGTATTTTTGATCCAATGTATAATCTGGTGAAAGTTCGTAATAACTTTCAGCAAGCATAAATTGAGCATCTGCAATAAATTCACTTGCAGGCATATTCTTGATGAGTTTACTAAATTCGAATGCAGAGAGAATATATTCCTCTCGCTGGAATTTGCACATACCTAGATAATATTGTGCGTCATCAACTATGCTGCTGCCGGGATACTGAAGTAGTAATGCTTCAAACTCTGTAGCTGCATCCTGGAAATCCTCTTCTTGATATAATTTTATCGCCTGCTCTAATCTGCTATCAGACGATAAATCGCTAAGATCGCGAGTTGAACCACAGCCCCAAATCAGTAGTAAAAGCGCACTTGATATTAAAAAATATTTTCTCATAAATGCTTTAATTTCATAAAATTAACAGGTAATATTAGTCAAAAATGTAGTTGCTTCAAAGGTAAAATCGATCACTCGCTTCTTACGGTGAAGAAAATCACAATCACTGCTGCTGCAGTGCATATTGCAATTAGTGGCTCAGCAAATCCCGAAAGGAATGGTTCAGATGGAGCTATACCTTTAGTGAATGGGAAAGATTCGTTTTCAATAAATTTTAAGTCATCTACTTTTACTGTGTCCATCCGAGTAATTTCAAACTCTTTCTTGCCGGTAGCTGAAAATGTATTCAAGTAATTTCCAAAAATTGTTGAGTAACGCTGGATGTAATGAGTCCCAAACCAGCCATCTCTGAACATCTCGCCATATTCAACTCCAGATCCTTCGAGAACAATATCAACGTTAGGAATATCGAGTTCATCGGGTGGTTGTTCAAGAATTTCTTTTCCGTTTTTTCTGAATCTTTCTTTTATACTGTTTGAAAAAAGAGAATAGCTTTGACCAAGATTAAGAGTAAGAAGAATTTTCTTTTCAGATGAAGGGATGCTAGAATTTATTTGATCAACGAGTGAATCGGTCAATGAATAAAAAACATCAAGATTGGTTTTTGTCTGACTTTCAACTTCTGCTGATGAGATAAGAAATAATACCGGAAGAAGGAAAGAAATTTTTCTACAGATGATTAAATATTTAATTGCAAATTTTATCAGCATTACGTTGCTAATATCAGCAGAATGAGTTAGAGTTTCAAGCTTTTACGGATTCCTATAAGCAGGTACCTGATTCCAGTTACTCATAATAATTAAATAAAAAAGCTGTCGATTTCAACAGGTGAAATGACAGCTTTCAATTCCTCACTTTTTTCTTTTTACTTTAATCCTTTATCTTGATTTTACCTCGCCATTGCCTGCAGTCTCTTTATTCTCTCTTCTGTTGGCGGATGTGTTGAGAAGAGTTTTGAAATCCCACCGCCAGCTAAAGGATTTATTATGAACATATGCGCAGTCGCGGGATCAGAATGAAAAACAGGTTTCATCTGATTACCGCGTGAAATTTTCTGTAAAGCAGAAGCCAGACCTAATGGATTTCCTGAAATTTCAGCACCGCCTTTGTCAGCTGCAAACTCGCGTGAACGTGAGATTGCCATCTGAATAAGCATAGCAAGAATTGGTGAAAGAATT
>JALONF010000134.1 GCA_025455085.1 Ignavibacteriaceae bacterium | reverse complement strand
CCGAGCGCAACATCACCGCCAGTACTGCTGGAACCGCGAACAACCTGGTATTTCCATCTCCTTAAAATCTTTGCCAGAAGATCACCGTCTTTACTTTTACTTGTTAATGCTGCGAAGCTTGGAGCTCCGTGCAAATACCATGGCAGAATCATCGTCCCATGCCAGAAAGCTAATACATAATTTTGATTTTTTGAATTCAGATTTTCAATGACTGCAAAATTCTCTTTTTTAATTTTTAAGCTTTTACAAAGAGCAGTTATTCCATAATAGAGGAAGTGATCTCCTAAAAATCTGAGGAGCTGCTGTTTAGATTTTTTCAGACTCATTCAGTATTTCCAAAATTGATTTCGCAGCTTTTAGAGATGCACCATCACTGCCAAGTTTTTCTTTCACATTCCCGAGCTTAATCTTCACATTTTCATAAGCCTGATTGTCAGATAATATTTTTGCAGCTTTTTCAAAAATATTTGTGGCGTTAGCTTCACTTTGAATTAATTCAGGCACAACCATCTCATCGAGCAAAATATTAACCATCCCAATTCTATCCAGTTTTATAAGCTGCTTTCCAATTATGTAAGTAAGCGAACTGGTTTTATAAACCACGATCATCGGCAAAGCAAAAAATCCTGCTTCAAGTGTTGAGGTTCCTGACTTAATTATACCAAAATGCGAGTACTTCATCAATTCATAATTATGATCTTCAATCGTTATGAATTTTACGGAACTGCTATCCTGCTGAAAATATTTCTCACTTATATTTTTTGAACGAGCTACCACAACTTGCAGGTCAAAATCCGCTGCAAGTTTATTTGCTGCTGTTATCACTTCATGAAAAATCTCTTTGACTTCCTGCTTACGGCTTCCTGGCATGACGAGAAGGATTTCTTTTTGCCTATCAAGATTAAATTTTGAAAAGAATTCATCTCTACTTAAGAATTTGTATTGATTAATTCTTTCCACTAAGGGATGACCTACATACTCAGCCCTAACATTTTCCTTCTTATAAAAATCAACTTCGAAGGGAAAGACAACAAGCATTTTATCAACTAGTCTTCTAACTTTGTCAACTCTTCCCTTTGCCCACGCCCATAATTGAGGAGAAACATAATAAATAATTTTTACTCCGAGCGGCTTAAGCTTTTTTGCAATGCTCAGATTAAAACCGGGATAATCAATCAGCACAACGCAGCTAATCTTTTCCTTTTTAATAACTTCGATAAGGTTTTTTTGAACCTTTCGTATGAAAGGTAAATGCTTAACTACTTCAACAAATCCCAGAAATGCCATTTGGTTTGTGTGATAAATTAAATCCATACCAACAGATTTCATTTTATCACCGCCGATTCCGGTTATCTTTAAATCAGGCATTAGAGATTTTAGTTCCCTGATCAATGATGCACCAATCAAATCGCCCGAAACCTCACCGGTGATAATCATCAATTTATTTTTAGAGGAGTTCAAGTCTATTGGCTCCTGATCAGCCAGAGAATAATCAGCAGCAAGGAAATGCCAAAGAATGCCTGAAGACTTCTTTTCTCTGAGCGGAATCCTGCTTTTGGATTGCGGGGAGGTTGAACTATACTTGAATTTTTATAAGGAAAAAGTCGTGGGAAAAATGCCGGGACATTTTTGCAGTAATCCCTGTAGTCATCTTTAAATTTTTCCAGGAGATATTTTTCTTCTTCGCGAACGATAAAATAGTATTGAACAAGAAAGAATAGAATTGCAACTATCTGCAGATAAGGGAACAGTGCAAACGACATGATTCCGAGACCAAGATAAAGAAGTATGTTACCAACATAGAGCGGATTACGAACGTAAGCAAATGGACCGCTTATGATAAGAAATGTGCCACCGACCCCACCAGTTGTTCTTGTTTCGCTGCCAGCCCAGCTGACTCCCCAGAATCTTATCAATTCGCCAATCAAAGCAACGGCAAATCCAATTATTAATGTTAGTGGTGTTGACTCCTGAAAAATCAGCATCAGAATAAGGAATGGAATTGGCGTATAACTTCTGTATTTAAATGCGAGGGATGAAATGTTCTTCATATAATTTTAATCTCTTTGGAAAATTTTTTTTATTCGATCTTAAACGCTTCGCGTCGTTTCAACTCTGCCTGATGTCTCTTCTTCAACCTTTTCTTTGAGGAAAGCTCATTCATTCGTAAAATCACATCATCAAAATTCTTGAAGGAGAAATAAGTAATCCTTTGCATTTCGCAAAACTTTAAGAGATCATCTTTTGCAAAAATGAAATCTACATACTGTATTGCATCATTATCCGAATTACCATCACCAATAAAAACTGTGTAATCATCCTCGCCGCTGTTTTCAATGATATGATTTCTTTTACAATTGGCAGCGCTTCTGCAATCAGCATTGTAAAATGGAAAAGAAGGAATCATCTTTCCTTCATCAGTTAATATTAATTTATTGCTGAACACTTTTAGATAATGAAGGTTTTCTCTTTTTAAAATTTTATTAATGTAATAATCGAAACCGTCGCTCAGAACAAAAAGTTGAAACTTATTCGCCTCACAATATCCAACAAAGCTATGCAGAGTTGGCTCGATTTGCTGGGAAAGTATAAAGTCATCAAATTCATTTTTATCTTTTATCAATGCAGATCCACACAAGCTTTCCCAGCATTCTCTCGAAGATATTCTATCAGCAAGAAGATCGTCAACTATTTTGCTAACAATTTTATCATCAACAAATTTTCTAAATATTTCTTCTCCAACATCATTCTTAGTAATCGTTCCGTCAAAGTCTAAAAATATTTTAAATTGCTTGTCTGTCAAATGATTACTGTAAGGATTAAATTTCCGAAATGATAAAATGGTTTATTGTTTTTTAATCTATTGACTAAGCAACGACTTTAATATCTTCGTTAAATCGAACGCTGACTAACTTAGAAACTCCTTCTTCCTGCATAGTTACCCCATAAAGAGTTTCTGCAGCTTCCATCGTACGCTTATTATGAGTAACTACAATAAACTGAGTATTTAAACTAAACTCCTTAATCAATCTTGTGAACCTGTCAATATTCGCATCATCAAGAGGCGCATCAATTTCATCAAGAATACAGAACGGGCTCGGCTTAACAAGGTATATCGCGAACAACAATGCAATTGCTGTTAAAGTTTTTTCTCCTCCTGATAACAATTCAATTGAAGTGGGACGCTTACCTTTTGGTTTTGCGATTATCTCTATTTTTCCTTCAAGAGGATCAGCGCCCTCTTCCAATCTTAGATCTGCTTCGTCGCCGGGATCGAACAGAGACCTGAATACCCTGATAAAGTTTTCTCTAATCTGGTTGAAGGTTTGGGCAAATTGTGATTGAGCAGTGAGATTTATTTCTTCAATTGTTTTTACAATATCTTTTTCAGATTCAACAAGATCTTCTCGCTGCTTGTTCAAGAATTCAAACCTGTCTCTCTCCTCTTCAAACTCAGAATAGGCTAGTAAGTTAATCGGACCAAGATTCCGGATCTTCTGCCTCAGCTCGTGAACCTCTGCCTTATGAGTTTCAAAATCAAAGATATCATTATCATCAAATTTCTTTCGTTCAATCTTAAGAGAATATTCTTCGTTTATATGCTCAATCAGATTATTCTTGTTAATTTCATATTCGGTAAGCTTTATCTCAAGGTCCCTGTTAGCATCTAAAATATTATCTTTTTCTGTTCTTATTTCGTTTATCGATGTTTCTATCGAAGAACCTTCAGACTTCAACTCTTCATAATCTTTTTCAATCTTCTCGAGCTCTTCGATAGCAAATTTCTTTGCATTTTCAAGTTCACCAGCTTCAGATTCTTTTTTCTTAATTTCATTATCAACATCAGAAATTTCTTTCCTGGCAAACTCAATATCATTTTTCCTTGAAGTGATTGAGTTGCTTATGTTCTGAATATTATCCTCTGATTGATTGATGGTATTCTGAAGATTACGTACTTCTCCAAGCTTTCTTTCCAGACCAACCTTAATTTCATTTTTTTCTGCTATTAACTGATTAAAATGCATCTCGGCATTTTTGTTTTCATCTTCAAGAATCTGCAGCTTTGATTCGGCAAGTGACTTCTGCTTTTGAAGTTCAGATAACTGTTCGCTGATCAAAATTTTATCATTATCCAGCTTATTGGATTCTGCTGCGACATCCTTTATCAGATGATGCGTTTTTTCTATTTCATCATTAGCTTTTTTCTTCTCAAATTCAAACTGTGATATTTGCTTATCAATATTAGCAAGATCATTCACAAGCATTCTTCCCTGGTCGGAAAGAACTTTAAGATCGATTTTGCTGATCATTGTTTCATACTCTGAAATTTTTTGGGAGATCCCGTTTAGTTCATTCTGCTTAATTGGAATTTCTTTTCTTATTTCCTGAAGAAGCTGCCTTTTGCCGAACAGTGATTCATCTGCCACAGGCGAACCGCTTTCAATTAAGCCTGTTCCTTCAGCAAGATCACCATCAAGAGTGACAAATCTGAAATCTGAAAATTTTTGAGAAAGGGTGATTGCAGAGTCCAAATCGTTTACAATTGCAGTGTTGATTAACAATTTATTGAAGAAATTTTTCCAGTTACCTTCTGCCTGCACTGCCGAAGATACCCAGGATTTGAATGAACTGTGAGCTTCAATTTTCCTTCTTTGTCTTGTTAAAAAATACTTCTGAATTTTTCCTATGAGTCCGGTGCTGCTATCTCCATCTGTATTCAAATAGAATGATGCCCTTCCGAGATTATTATTCTTGAGATGTTCAATTCCTTTTTTCAACTCCTCAATAGATGAAATAAGAATATCGTTAACATTATTTCTTAGTGCGGCTTCCACAGCAGGACGAAGGTCATCAGATGAATTACCGGCATTTGCAAGAAGTATAACTTTCCCGTTCGCCCAGCCTGTTAACTCGAGAAGTGATTTGGTACCCTGAGAAACACCTTCAAGATTATCAACAAGATTCTGGATGAAAGAAATTTTATCGTTAAGACTATTTAAAATACTATTAAGCTCAAGCTCTCTGGACTTAAACTCGTTCAATTCCTGCTCAAGTTTTTCCTTCTCTTCAACTTTTCGTGCATAATTATCTTCCGCCTCATTTAACTTTGAAGAGACACTCTCTTTTTCTTCCTTCAGGCTTTCAATAAACCCAACGGTCTTTGCCACATCGCTTGTCAAATTAAGAATGCGGGCGTTAAGCTTGTTAATCTGTTCATTCTTTTCTCCGACCGCTCTTGTAATGTTTAGAAGTTCATTCTCTTTATCGCTAACGTGCTTCAAGCTTCCAACAATAGCTTCAGAGTGTTTCTTAAGCTCGATTCTCTTTTCATCAAGCCAATGAGTTGCCTGTTCAACTTTTAGTCTAAGTTCATCTTTAATTTCCCTGTTCTTGTCAATTTCGCTGGTAATACCAGTTGTAGTAATAAGAGCCTGCTCAATTATTTTCTTTGTTGATTCGAGCCGGTTATTAAGTTCTGTAATTTCATTTTCGTATTTGACTATGTTTGAGCTCACTGATTTCTGTCTCTCTTTTGAAACAGAGATGTCGCTTCTGAGTAAATAAATATTTTCTGTGAGCTTACTTACTTCAATCCGCTTTGTTCTCAGCTCATTTTCATAATTCGCAATCTTCTTTTTTATCCCGTCAAGTTTTTCCAGAAGAGAAGATATTTCGTCTTCGTAATGTTTCTTTTTCTTATTGTTCTCAACTTTGGTCAGGATGAGTTCTTCTGTTTTATCAAGGAACCAGGAATATTCTCTTTCCGCAAGCTCAAGCTCGATTTCTTTCAGTCTGGAAGAAAGCTGGTTATATCTGTCAGCTTTCTTTGCCTGTCGTTCAAGGCTCGAAACATTTTTAGCAACTTCGGTTACAATATCATTCACTCTGGTCAAATCGCTCATAACTTCTTCAAGCTTTCGGAGAGCAAGTCTTCGTCTTAGTTTGTACTTGTTAACACCTGCTGCTTCCTCAAACATTGTCCGGCGTTCTTC
>JALONF010000133.1 GCA_025455085.1 Ignavibacteriaceae bacterium | reverse complement strand
TCGAGAACAAACATGTTGAGTTTGGTGAAAGTGCAATCAAGAAAATAATCAGTGAATATACAAGAGAAGCAGGCGTTCGTAATCTTGAAAGAGAAATTGCTTCTATCTTCAGAAAATTGGCGAAAGAAATCGTTGTAAAGGAATCGAATAACGGCAGAGGGAAAAAGAAATTTAAGCACATAATCACAGAAGAACTTGTAGAGGAGTATCTCAAAACTCCAAGATTCAGATATCAGCGGCATAACAAAGGAAACAAGGTTGGAAGCGTTACAGGTTTAGCATGGACAAGCACCGGAGGCGAGCTCTTATCAGTTGATGTTACTATTATGAACGGCGCAGGAAAATTAAATTTAACCGGCCAGCTTGGAAATGTGATGAAAGAATCTGCACAGGCGGCTCTAAGTTATTTGAGAGCATCAGCAAAAAGACTTAGACTCAATCCTGACTTTTTTAAAGGGAGAGAAATTCACATTCACCTTCCTGAAGGAGCTATTCCAAAAGACGGACCCTCTGCAGGAATTGCAATGGCGATGGCGATGCTATCTGCAATTAGTGGTAGACCAGCCTCAAACAATGTTGCAATGACAGGAGAAATAACTCTCACCGGTTCAATACTCGCAATCGGCGGATTAACGGAGAAATTATTGGCTGCAAAGAGAAATAACATCAAAACAGTTCTCATTCCAAAAGAAAATGAAATTGATCTTAAAGAAATTTCCGACAAGGTTAAAAGCGGATTAAAGATTGTTCCCATTGACAAAGTCGAGCAGGCAATTCCTTATATCTTTGAGCGTGTCAAAATGAAAAAGTTGGAAGAAAAGAAAAATAAAAAGTGATAAATGACTCAAGAGATTAGTATTGACAAACATCTTGCCGAAGAAGAAAGATATAGTCTCTTAATATCTCAGCTAAAATCTCTTCTTAGTAAGGAAGACAATTTAATATCCAACTTATCGAACCTCACCGCTGCAATAAAAGAAACATTCGAAAAGGTAAGCTGGGTTGGTTTTTATCTTTTTGATGGACAAAGACTTTTTCTTGGACCATTCCAGGGCAAAGTTGCCTGTACAATCATAGAAATCGGAAAAGGTGTTTGCGGAACTTCAGCAGAGAAAAGAGAAACGATTATTGTTCCGGATGTTGATAAATTTCCAGGACATATTGCATGCGACAGCGGCTCGAAATCTGAAATAGTAATTCCCTTAATTCAAAATAATCGTTTACTCGGTGTGCTTGACCTCGATAGTCACGAATACAATTCCTTCGGAAATACAGACAAAGAATATTTAATAGAAATTTGTAGATTTCTGTGTGAGGAAATCTTCCCATCAGATTATAAGTAAAGATATTAAATGAGCAATTTTGTAGTAACAGCAAGAAAATGGCGACCTCAGCGTTTTGAAGACGTTATTGGTCAGGAACATATAACCAGCACGCTTAAGAATGCAATTAAGGAGAAGCGAATTGCTCACGCTTATCTTTTTACCGGTCCAAGAGGTGTTGGTAAAACAACAACTGCCAGGATACTTGCTAAAACTTTAAATTGTGAAAACAGAAAAGATTCAGAGCCTTGCAATGAATGTGAAATGTGCAAGTCTATCCAGAACTCTCAGTTGATTGACATAATTGAAATTGATGCAGCTTCGAACAGGGGAATTGATGAAATAAGATCGTTAAGGGATTCAGTTAAGTATGCGCCAACGCGCGGCAAGTTTAAAGTTTATATTATTGATGAAGTGCATATGTTAACTAAGGAATCGTTCAATGCTTTCCTCAAAACGCTTGAAGAACCGCCAGAACATATTATTTTCATATTTGCTACTACTGATGTTCATAAGCTTCCGCTGACAATTATTTCCAGATGCCAGCGATATGACTTCCGGAGGATTCAGCTCGATAAAATAAAAGAAACTCTAAAGATGATCGCCGATGAAGAAAATATTTCTATCGATGATAAAACTTTAACCATTATAGCTAAGAAAGCAGACGGAGCATTGCGTGATGCTGAAAGTTATTTTGATCAAGTTGTAGCTTTTTCAAAGGGGAAGATTGATGCAGAGCTTGTAAGTCAAATGCTCAACCTGATTGATGAAGAAATTTTCTTTAAGATTTCTGATGCTATTATTGAAAAAGATTATCGGGTTGTATTTCAAACCTCAGAAAAAATATATGAAAACGGCTGGGACTTTGGGGATTTCGTGGAAGGGTTGATTGAACATTTCAGGAATATTCTCTCTGCAAGCGTTACTGATTCAACAAATACAATTGAGACGGCAGATATTTATAAAACACGGTATCTCGAATACAAAGATAAATTTTCAGAAAGTGATTTATTACGTCTTCTCAATTTTCTTAATAAATCTCAGCAGGAACTTCGCTTTTCACAAAATCAAAAACTTAAGTTAGAAATTATTCTTAGCCATCTAATCGCTCTTGAAAGCGCAAAAAGTATCTCGGAATTAATTTCACAAGTAGGCTCCGATAGTACGGTTGCTGATAAAATTACTGAGCCAGCATCGGGATTTTATAAACCGACTGAGCCCGTTAAAAAAAAAGTAGATAGCACCACCCCAATAATTAATAAAACTGAATCTCAAGAAGTTAAACCTTTAACTACTATAGTAAGTTCTTCACTGCAACCAAATTTCTCATTCGACGATGTAGTTAAAAAGTGGGAGTATTTCATTGATTCTATCAATACAGAAAAAGGACTAACTCTCGGACCGGCCTTAAAAGGTTTTAATCTAATCTCTCTAAAGGATAATAATCTTTACTTCTCAGCAGAAAAAGATGAAGACCTGAATACCTTCAGATTGAATGAAAAATATCTGACAAAAAAATCAGAGGAGTACTTTGGGCGGAGGTTTAATTTTATGGTCAGTAATAACCGGACTGCCAGGTCTGAGGATAAGAAATCTTCAGGAACTAATGATTCAAAAGAAAAAAATTCCACAGATCCGTACGAGGATATAATCTTGAATCAACTTGGCGGAGAAAAAATTGCTTAAATCTTGATTTTTTGAAGTTTCTTCTCCTCAAAATCCATTGCCAATCCACTACTAAAATCCTTTGATTTGGAAGTAAATATCAATATTTTTGCACCCTATGTCAAAAGGACTTATCATCGCTATTGATGGTCCTGCCGGTTCCGGAAAAAGCACATCGGCTAAGCTTATCGCAAAAAAACTTGGTTACGTTTACATAGATACTGGTGCAATGTACCGTGCGATAACTTATCTTGCTCTCGACAACGAAGCAATCAATGATGAATCGCGGATTATTGAACTGGCAAGGAATTGTAAAATTGATCTCAATTATGAAGATGGTGAAGTCATTGTGCTGCTTGATGGCAGGAATGTTTCAAAGGAAATCAGGTCAGCCAATGTAAATTCTCACGTCAGCAATGTTAGTAAAATTAGTGAAGTGCGAAAAGTGCTCGTTGAAAAGCAAAGAGAAATGGGTGCTAAAGGAAACGGTGTTGTAATGGAAGGAAGGGATATTGGTACAGTTGTTTTTCCAAATGCTGATGTAAAAATTTTCCTTACAGCTTCGCTTGACATAAGGGCTAATCGAAGAACCAAAGAATACATCGAAAAAGGTTCTGAAGTACTGGTAGATGACATAAAAATTAATTTGTCTAACAGAGACAAGATCGATTCAAGCAGAAACGATAGCCCATTAACAAAAGCATCAGATGCCGTAGAAGTTGACACGACTAATGTTACGATAGATGAGCAGGTTAACCTGATTCTTGAAGAAGCAAAAAAAGTTGCAGTCAGAGAAAATATTAAGTTAGAAATTAAAAACTAATAAGCCGGTTAAATAAATATGTTCAATAAAACAAAATATATCTTTTCTGTTCTTCCGGTTTTGAACGATAAGATATCTAATTAATTTCAGGAGGATTAATGACCACTGATGTGAAAGAAAAGTCAACCAATGTATTAGAAGATTTCGAGAAGGCGAAAAACAAATTCAATACATTAGATTATACGCAGGAAGAATTCGAGCAGCTTGCTAACCTTTATACTGAATCTTTTAGAGACGTTAAGCAAGGTGAGATGGTTAAGGGTCGGCTAGTAAGAATTCAGGGTGATAACGTTATTATTGATGTTGGATTTAAGTCTGAAGGTACAATTCCAAGAAGTGAATTTGGCGAAGATGCAAAATTGGAAGTTGGACAGGAAGTAGAAGTAGTTCTTGAGAGCGTTGAAGACCTTGAGGGAAATCTTGTACTCAGTAAGTCAAGAGCTGATTTCTTGAGAATCTGGGAAAAAGTTATAAGAGCTCATGACACCGGTGAGATAATTGATGGTAAAATTATTAAAAGAATCAAGGGAGGAATGGTTGTCGATTTAATCGGGATGGAAGCATTTCTTCCCGGCTCGCAGATTGATATCAGACCAATCAGAGATTTTGATGCACTGGTTGGACAAACTATGGATTTTAAAGTTGTGAAAGTTAATATCCCGACAGAAAACGTTGTTGTTTCTCACAAAGTACTCATCGAAGAAGAAATAGCCGACCAGAGATCAGCAATTCTTGAAAGTCTTGAAAGAGGACAAATACTTGAAGGTGTTGTAAAAGCTGTGACAGATTTTGGTGTCTTCGTTGATCTTGGCGGTGTCGATGGTTTAATTCACATAACTGACCTTAGCTGGGGAAGAATAAATCATCCAAGTGAAGTTGTTAAGCTGGATGAAACACTTAAAGTTGTAGTTACTGATTATGATGAAGCTAAAAAGAGAATATCTCTCAGTCTTAAAAAGCTTCTTCCGCATCCATGGGAAAATATTGACGAGAAATATAAAATTGGCGATAAAGTTTCCGGACGAGTTGTTTCCCTTACAGACTACGGTGCATTTATTGAAATTGAAAAGGGTATCGAGGGCCTGATACACAATTCTGAAATGAGCTGGACTCAGCATATAAAGCATCCTTCGCAGGTTGTTGCAATGGGACAGATCATTGAGGCTATCATTCTCAGCCTTGATAAGGATGATAAAAAAATCTCTCTAGGCATTAAGCAGCTTGAACCAGATCCCTGGCAGACATTAATGATAAAATATCCTGTTGGGTCAAGACATACAGGTGTTGCAAGAAATCTTACTAACTTCGGTGTCTTTGTTGAACTAGAGCCGGGTGTTGATGGATTAGTGCACATTTCTGATCTCTCCTGGACGAAGAAAATACGTCATCCCGGGGAAGTTGTTAAGAAAGGTGAATCACTTGAAGTAATTGTACTTGGAGTAGACGTTGATTCAAGAAAGATTTCTCTTGGCCATAAACAGATTATGGATAATCCATGGGATACATTCGAGCAGAGATTCTCAGTCGGTACTATTACAACGGGTAAAGTAGTTAGGATAATTGAGAAAGGTTTGATTGCCGAGTTACCTGAGGGTGTTGATGGATTTGTTCCTGCAAATCAGTTATCAACTTCAAAATTGAAAAACCTGGCGATGCATTTCCCTGTTGATGATGTTATTCCAATAAAGGTTATCGAGTTCGACAAGAGCAACAAGAAAATTGTGCTCAGCACTATCGCTGCTTTAAAGGATAAGCCTGATAATGAAATCGAAGATTACCTTAACAAGCATAAGCTCGATAAGGTATCGTTGGACAGCATAAAAAATGCTGACACAGGTGCAATTGATTCTTCCGAGTTCCCGATTTTCGAGATTCACGAAAGTCCTGAAGTAAAGAAGTCAGAAAATCCACAATAAGAAAATCACGATTAAATTGAAAAGCGGGAGAGAAACCCGCTTTTCTTTTAAATACGCATTATGCGAAAAAAAGTTGCACTACAAACACTCGGCTGTAAACTGAATTATTCAGAGACTTCCTCTATTGGAATGCAGTTTCTTGAAAAGGAATTTAAAGTAGTTGATTTCCAGGAAGTGGCTGACGTCTACGTCCTTAATACTTGCTCGGTTACAGAATCTGCTGAAAGAGAATGCCGGCAAATAATAAGAAGAGCTCTGCGACAAAATCCTGAAGC
>JALONF010000132.1 GCA_025455085.1 Ignavibacteriaceae bacterium | reverse complement strand
AGAGGTAAAAAAGCAAGCAAGAGAAAGTTCATCAATGGAACAATCAGCCACTCGCCAAATGAATTTATAATTTGAGTCGGGAAGGAAGAAATCATTTCCAATTCATACTTGTCTTTGTAAAAGAAACACGATTCAACAACACCTGAGCTTAATCTTACATCAGCATCAATAAAAAGAAGATATTCTCCACTTGCTTCTTTTGAAAGCTGGTGACATGCCCAGTTTTTTCCTAGCCAGCCATTTGGAAGCGGCTTTCCCGAAATCAATTTTATTTTGTTGTTAGAATTGTATCCTGAAATTTTATCAGAAATGATTTTTGCTGTTCTATCTTCAGATTCATCATCAAGAATTATTAGCTCGAAGTTTTTGTATGATTGACTTAGAACTACATCAATACAATTCCCGATATTTTTTTCTTCGTTTCTTGCAGGAACCAGAATAGAGACTAACTGATCTTGCACGGAATTACATTCTATTTTTTCGAGTCTCGGGGCTGTGACTAAATTGTAAATTGCAACCATAGTCGGAATAGAAGCAAAAATGAGAGTAGAATAGAAAATAAATTCATTAACCATTATCATATCCCCGCAAAAAGATCCACAGCAAATTTTTTGCTGGATGCAGATTCATTTAATGCATCAAGGTTAGCGACAAATTCACTTTCCAACACATTAAAATCATTGAGTATTTCATTTGCACTAATAATCCCACCGGAACGGAAAATAATTGCCGGATATTTTTCATTATAGTATTGAATCTTGAAAGCAATCGGCAAAACAACACATTCATTTTTAACATCTCTTAAGAATAGCTGAAGTCCCCCTTTGAGGTTGATTGGTCTTTTATCATATGGTTCAATTTCTCCCTGCGGATAAAAAGCAACTGCATTTTTGTGATTAACTAAAATTTTTTTTGTGTATCTGATTGTTTCTGAAATACTTTTAGGATTATCGGGTTGAATGGAATAAGCCCCGAGGTATTTGAAAAACCAAAACCGATCAAGCTGCTTCCTGAGCATCATAAAGTAGAGATTCTTTTTTATGCTTTTTATATTGACCTGATGAAGGAAAAAGCCATCCCACCAGCTCATATGATTAGGTGTTATTATAACAGATTTATTTTTAGGCAGTTCTGGTGGAAGGTTAACAAGAAAGAAGTTAGAGAAATTTTTTCTCAATAATCTGTTCAAGTAAAAATTGAAAATAAAAAAAGCTGTTCGGTTATGTTTGGCTTCGATGATCATATTTCATTATTGCAGATTTCCTCTGCAGCTAATTTACCAGAAAGCAAAACAAGTGGAATACCTCCGCCAGGATGAGCGCTTCCACCGCAAAAATATAATCCCTCATACTTTTTTGATTTATTCGGCTGTCTCAAGAAAGCGGCCGACCTTGAATTTGAAGAAATACCGTAAATACTTCCAAGTCTGCTTCCCGTTTGCGATTCGATTTTTTCGGGAGTTAAAACTTCTTCCTCAATAATGAGTGTGTTCAAGTCAATCTTTAAATATGAATTAATTTTTTTGATGACTCTTTCACGGGTTAAGTTTATTTCCTTTTTCCAATCCTGCCCTGAAATATAAGGTGAATTAACCAGCACGAACCAGTTTTCATAACCATCCGGCGCATCACTTATGTTAAACTTAGATGAAATGTAAATATAAATTGTCGGATCAGAAGGACATTTCTTTAATTCGAATATTTCATAAAACTCTTTTTTATAGTCAGTAGAAAATAAAATGTTATGAGTTTCAAGTTTCGAAAAATTTCCCTTTACACCCCAATAAAAAACTATTGCAGACAAAGACGGTTCAAAAGATTCATACCGCTTGGCCGATTTTGATGAAGTATCATTTAATAATTTTTTATAAGTTGTGTTTACATCGGCATTCGAAACTACGAGATCAAAATTTTCAATAACGCTTCTGCCTTCTTCGGACGTGTATTCGATACCCGATATACTGTTTCCATTTAAATTAATTTTCTTAACTGCCGAATTAAATTGAAATTGAACACCATTTTCTTTGCAGAGATTATAAAACACTTCAACTATTTTGTAAACGCCGCCCTCGCATATATAACTTCCTATTCCGTACTCAACGTGCTGAATTGTATTCAATGTAGCGGGTGCTTTGTAGGGATTCGATCCGCTGTATGTTGCGTAACGATTGAATAATTGTACAGTCTTCGGATCTTTGAAAAAAGATTTATTTGCTTCATCAACAGTTCTGAATACATCTATGTTCTTTAAATTCAGTAATGATTTAAATGATTTTGCGCTTAGCAGGTTTTTTATGTTTGTCGGCGAATTAAGGAGAAAAATATCGGTTGTCAGATCATAAATTTTTTTGCAGTAGTCAAGATAGTTTTTTATTGAAGATGAAGTGTCGATTGTTTTATTTTTAATCTCTTCTGCGAATTTTTCTAAATCACCGAAGGCATTGATCACCGTTCCATCTGCATAAAAATATTTGCAAATTATATCCAGCTTTATCAGTTTCAGATAATCGGAAAGTTTATAACCGGCTTCCTCAAAGATTTCCTCCAGAACAAAAGGCATTGTTATAAGTGAAGGTCCGGTATCAAATCTGAAGTTATTTAAGCGAAGTGAATTTGCTTTGCCGCCAGACTTACCGTTAGTTTCAAAAACTTTAACATCGAATCCTTTTTTGGATAGTAGAAGTGCGGAAGATAAACCCCCGAGTCCGGATCCAATTATGGCTACGCTCTTTCTCATAACCCAACCGTGTAATTGTATCCTGGCAAAACATTCCCCCAGGAAATTTTATAAATAATATTTTAAGTTGTTTTAAGAACTTTTACTTCAAGGTAAGACTTTAGAAGCAAATATAATTTATACCAGTTAGAAATTCTTACCCTTCTGTTCTTTAACTGCTCAACATCCAGTCTCTTAATTTTGTTGAAAAGCATTAAGTAGTAAAGATACGCTGAATAAACACCAAGCTTAACCGAGATGGGAAGTTTTACTATTCCCTTAAAAGCTTCTTTAAATTCATTTTCAACTTCTTTTTCAAGCTGAGCTTTATTATTATTATCAATAAAATCAAGATGATGAACGCCGGGCAGATAAATTCTTCCGCGGTCATTCAAATCACTCTGAATATCTCTCAGGAAATTAACTTTCTGAAATGCGGCGCCCAGCATTCGTGCTGAATGTTCCAGCTCCTTATATTTCTTTTCATCACCATCAAGAAAAACTTTAAGGCACATCAGTCCAACGACTTCTGCTGAACCGTAAATATATTTATCGTAGTTCTCCCTGTTATAAGATGTCCCTGTAAGATCCATTTCCATACTATCAAGGAAGGCGGTGATTAATTTGCGGTCTATATTATATTTATTCACAACTTTCTGAAAAGCATGAAGAACCGGGTTTGTTGAAATCCCAATATTTATAGCTTCCCAGGTATCGTCAATAAATTTATTAAGAAGCTGTTCTTTATCGTGTGAGTGAAAAGTATCTACGATCTCATCAGCAATCCGCACGAATCCGTAGATTGCAAAAATCGGATCTCTGTATTCCGGTGTGAATACTTTTATTCCCCAGCTAAAAGAAGTACTGTAAGCCGTTGTTAATTTTTTGCTGAGCTTATAACTGGTTTTAGTGTAATGCCCCAAAGTCATTTTCTATTCTCTCCATTACTAATTTTGAACTTATTATTACCATTGGCAAACCAGTACCGGGCGTTGTGGATGCACCAACATAATATAAGTTTGAAAGTTTTTCGTCTTTGTTTTTTGGCCTGAATGCACCGACCTGATTAATGTCGTGTGCAAGACCCAGTCCCGATCCTTTGTAAAGGTTGAGCATGTTTGCCCAGTCATCGGGAGCCAATATTTTTTTAGTGATGATGTTGCTTTGAATATCAAAGCCAACTCTTTTTGAAAGATCGTCAATAATATTTTGTGCGAGCTCTTCTTTGTCTTCCCACGATTTTTTGTATCGAAGATCTGGAACCGGACAAAGTATAAATAAATTCTCACATCCTTCGGGCGCACAGCTTGCTTCTGATTTTGAAAGAGCGTTTACATAGTAATATGGTTTCTGCGGGCTAATTGAAGAAGTAAAAATCGTATCACTGAAGTTGCTTCCTAGAAAATAATTGTGATGAGTCAGCTTATCTATCTTTCCTTTCACGCCGAGATAAATTGTAAATGGTGCAAGAGTCCAGTGCATCTGGTCAAGTTTTTCTTCGCTGAACTTTTCTCTTTTTAATATTTTCCCTCTGAAAGACGCAGCATCTGAATTCGAAATAAAAATATCAGCAGTCCATTTCTTTCCATTCTGGTCGATCAATTCGTACAGCTTTCCGTTATTGTTCCCAACACTCACAACTTCAGTATTGTATACTATTTTCACTCCTTTTTCATTCAATAACTTTACAAGCTCTTCAACGAGACGATACATTCCGCCCTTAACTTTCCAGTAGCCGTTGTGCTTCATCTCAGTGTAATTCAGCAAAGAATAAATTGCCGGTGTCTGAAAAGGTGTCGAGCCGAGAAAGAAAGCAACAAGAGAAAAAATCACTTTCACTTCTTCAGATGTAAAGTGTTTTTCAACTTCACCCCACATATTCCTTTGAAGATATGGAAGATGTTTTAATGGAACACGGGTTAGTTTCAAAACGTAATCAAGCTTATTGCTGAAGTTTGTTTTTACAACTTTATCAACTGTATCGTGGAAAAAATGCCCGGCACGTTCAAGATATTTCTTTGCATTCTCTTCGAGATTCGGTTCGATGTCTTTAAACTCTTCAGCAAGCTTTTTAAGATCTTTATAAATCAGTCGCGGCTTTTTCTGTCCTTCAAAAAATACCTGGTAAAGCGGATCAAGTTCTTCCAGTTCAATTGGAACTTTCATACCAACGCTGTTAAATAATTCATCAAGCTCATAGGTCATGCTCATAAATGAAGGTCCCATATCAAAACGAAAACCATTTTGCTCAATAATGTTTAATCTTCCGCCGGGTGTCGAATGCTTCTCAAGAACAGTTACATCGTAACCTTTATGAGAAAGTCGAAGAGCGGTTGATAAACCGCCAAGTCCTGATCCTATGATAACTGCTTTTTTCATTTTTTAAATTTAATGACTAATGAGGATGCTGTAAGATAATGTTTTTAAGTTTTAGATTCTATTAAGTTTATATTAAATGAGGAATCCACTTGTTTTGCTTGATTCAAATATGTCATAATTTCAAAATAGTGTCAGAGTTAACATTTGAATAATACAACTCATAATACAAGTGGTATTCCTCATTACTTGTTCTAATTATTTAAGAAGGTTCATTTTCTTGATTTCTCTGAAGTTTCCGGCCTTCAGCTCATACAAATAAACACCAGAGGCTAGATTTATTGCATCAAAGTTGAATTTATACGAACCTGCAGAAAGATTCTCATTCACCAGGGTTGCTACTTCGCTTCCGAGAATATTATACACTTTCAAGGTTACAAAATCGCTGTTCGGGATTGTAAAATTGATAGTTGTGCTCGGGTTAAACGGATTCGGATAATTCTGTGAGAGAGAATAATTGCTGGGGGTTACACCAGAAATATTTTCAACACTTGCAACACCTTCAGGAAATTGTCCGACTGTTCCATCAGCGAGCGCAAAGAAAATTCCAAATGCTTCACCGTTTTGATTCGATGATGGATCCAGGAATCCAGAAGCAAATACTACTGCGCTGCCACCGCCAAGTGTTCTTAAATCTGCCCAATATGATTGAACTAAAGTTGTTCCATCAGCAAGAGTTAAGTCGAGTGTATAATTTCCAGCAGGAACCGAAATGTATCCTGTGATATCACCATAAGCAGCGTTGTCAACCAGAGTAGCAACACCCCTAGCAATTACATCAACAGTTGGAGCGTCAGTTGAACCGTGCAGCACAAAGAAGTCAACATCACTACCTGTTCCTGATTCGCGAGCCATAGTCTTGATAAACAAAGTGAAAGCAGTACTTCTTCCATCCGGATTTGAAGCATATGAATTTGGATCAAGAACACCATTTGCAATGGCTACATAGGTCTCACCGTTTTGCAGTGTGACTTGAAAATTCTTTAACGTATCATTAACAGAGCCGCTGTTGCCTGGTGCAACGCCAATATTTAATACAACACCAGCAGGTGCATCTATGAAAGGAGTAGCTGCTCTGAAAGCAAAATCATTTAATAATAAAGTTCCATTTAAATAAATGTCCACAGGATCAGCGGCAATATCTGCTGCATTATGAATAACTTGTAATCTTGCTAACTGGACAGAAGGAAATTCTACCACAGTTCCATTTGGTAATGCAGCAAAGATTCCAAAAGCCTCTCCGTTTTGGTTTGATGATGGATCCAAGAATCCAGAAGCAAATACAGCTGCGGCGCCACCACCCAATCCACTTAAGTCAGCTTCGAAAGAAGCAACTATAGTTGTGTTATCATTACCGGGGGTTACATCAAGAATATAAGATGCAGCAGGAACTGTAATGTAATCAGTAATGTCTCCATAAGCAGCATTATCAACTAATGTAGCTACTCGTCTTGCTAGCACATCGACAGTCGGCGCATCTGTGGATCCGTGTAATACAAAAAAGTCGACATCAGAGCTTGTTCCATTTTCTCTTGCCATAGCCTTAATGAATAATGTAAAAGCAGTGCTACGTCCATCCGGATTTGAAGCAAAGGAACCCGGGCTTAAAACTCCATTTGCAATTGCTACGTATTTTTCGTTTGCAGTTAAAGTGACATTAAAGTTTTTAATTGTATCAGCAGCAGATGTGCTATTAGGACCAGCAACACCTATATTAATTGGTGTGCCCGCTGGTGCATCAATAAAGGGGGTAGCTTCTCTAAAGCCAAAGTTGTCCAGAAGTAAAGAACCATTTAAATATATGTCTACTGCCACAGCACCAGGATCGGCAGCATTGTGAATAACCTGCAGTCTTGCGGTTTGAGCGAAAGTAAAATTTAGCCCTGTTATTAGAATTGCGGTTAAAAGAATCTTGAAAGTTTTCATTTTGTATCTCCTTGATTTATTGTTTTTGAATTAGTTTAAAAAGCCTTTTTCTTTTGCGTAGTCTGTTAAAGTTTCCTGAAGCATATGCCGTGCACGATGCAATCTTGATCTTACTGTTCCAACCGGGCAGCCAACAAGCTCTGCGGTTTCTTCATAACTGTTTCCATCCAGATCGCAAAGAAGAAATACTTCTCTCATCTTTGTAGGAAGCTGGTCAATAGCAGCAGTCAGCTCATCATCTAAAAGATCATTATAAAATTCTTTATCAAGATTGTTTTCCTGAGCGCGATCAGATTTTACATTGTCATAAAAATTTTGAATCTGTTCATAATCTAATTTGTAAGGTTCGCGTTTGGATTTTCTGTAATCATTAATAAAAGAATTCTTAAGAATCATAAACATCCAGGCTTTGCTGTTTGTGCCTGTTTGGAATTTATCAAAGTGCCTGTAAGCTTTGTAATAAGTTTCCTGAACCAAGTCCTGTGCATCATCGGAGTTGCCGGAAATTTTTAATGCGTAGTTGTAAAGAGCATCTTCGTGGGGTAAAGCTTCTTTAATGAATTCATCATTTCTAAAGTTGTTAACCATTATGCTGTCATCATTATTATTTAAGTTGTTCATTTTTGCCTCATTTTTTATTTGTTTATAAATTGTCTAAATAACTTAGACAAATATAATCCATTGTCGAGTATTTGTCAAGTATTATTTTAGACAAAATTAACATTGCTGTATTTTGGAACTAAAACAGGAGAAAATTGTTGAAATAGATGATTTTCATTAAAAATTAAAAATTAACAAACAATTAGGACAAAATTTAGACAATTGATAAATTTGAACATGGCAAATAGTTACAAATATCCAATAAAAGTCGTTAGTCAGATGACCGGACTTAGCGTACATGTTATCAGGGCTTGGGAAAAGAGGTATAGTGTCGTTGAACCCGACAGAACAGATACTAATCGACGATTATATTCTGAGGAGGATATTGAAAAGCTCAAATTACTTAATGATGCTTTACGTCTTGGACATCATATCGGTGGTATAGCAAATCTGTCTTTGTCCGAGTTGAAAAATCTTTTATCAAAGGAAAACCACAGCACAGTAGAAATAAAAAATGGTTTGTCTTCTACGATAAGTTCAGAGAGTAGTGTAGATGAGACATTTTCTGAATGTATAGAAGCGATAAAAAATTATGATGCTAAAAAACTCGAATCTGTTTTGCTTAATTCATCAACACGATTAACTCAACCAGTTTTGCTGGAAAACCTGGTCGTTCCTCTTGTTTATAAAATAGGAGAAATGTGGCATAACGGAGAAATAAGGGTTGCTAATGAACATCTTGCAAGCTCTGTGATTAGGGGATTCTTATTTAATTTATTGGAGTCATATTCAGTAAGTGACTCTGCCCCGGTTGTTATTTCAGCTACGCCACGCGGACAGGACCATGAACTCGGCGCACTGATTGTAGGAGTTGTTGCAGCTTCCTCGGGGTGGAAAGTAATTTATCTTGGCTCTAATTTACCTGCAGAAGAAATTGGTGCAGTAGTTTCACACCTTAATGCAAGGATTGTTGCTTTGAGCATCGTATATCCAAATGATGATCCCCTCTTACCCAGAGAGTTAAGGAAAATAAAACAAATTTTGCCGTCCGGTGTTTCAATTATTGCTGGCGGAAGATCTGCGAATGGTTACCTTGATGTGTTGGATGAAATTGGTGCACTTGTAGTTAAAGACTCAAAACATTTAAGATTAGAGTTGGAAGCAATTCGGGAAAATAAATATAACTAAGTTCCCTTCCTCCCAAAATTTTGTCGCTGCCGTATCCAATAAACTTTTAAAGAAATCCTTTCCATAAATATCTAGTTATAGTTGTTTCCCAATTGAAATTTTTATTAGTATGAAAATATTTATTAGATAAGGAGGGGTAAGATTTTTAATCGTAGCACAAGCCCACAAAATCATATTCCGGGTTAGATGCGTCCGTATTTACTCCATGGGTATTGAAATTCATTTCTTGTCCCGGTGCAAGATCAAAAACAGTCGCACTGGTTTCTTGCCCGGCTATTTTATATTTAATAAAGACGTTCTTTATTGGTTTGCCCAAATTGTTACGGATCTTACCTTCTACTACTGCAAAGTAAGATGCATCAGGAGACTGTGTGGTTTTAATATAATTACCCTGCTGCTGGGATATTTGAAGTTTCCCGGTAACCTTAATATCATCAACAACTTCAGTTGAGAGAAGATAATAAATACCAACCCCGATGCCGCCTAAAAGAGTTAATATTGCTAAGAATCTAACCACTTTTTTTGTTTCTTTTAATTTTTATTCTCAACCAAGTAAACAAATATTGTTCCTTTGTTTTGATTCACTTTTCGATTAAAAAGTAGAAATAAGGTCGTTTTTATAAGAATTTCTGCAAAAAAATTGGGTAAAAATTGGTTCATTGTTAAGAAATATTTTGATGCGGAACCGGTTATATGACAAAAATGTCAGTAGCAGAAACCTGACAATTCGGTTACTTTCTCACAGACAAACTCGGATTAAAGCTATAACAAAAGTTATCGATAAACATTTTTTCGTATATCTTCAATGCTTTTAAATGCATTAGGCGGGTGAAGACGTCTGGCTAAAAACTTATAAATCTTTAACCTGATCGAAAGTGCAAGCTTTGTATCCTGCCTGTCGAATGAATGTCCTCCCGGTAAATCCTGAAATATTTCATATTCAAAATCTTTGTTCAAAGTTTTAAGCGTATCGATGAGCATTTTAACTTCAATTACATTTACGTCTTCATCATTTGTATTTGTGTGAATGAGCAGTGGTGTTTGAAGTTTGTATGCGTTGTGGACAGGAGATCTTCTTTTGTATTCATCGGGATTTTCATCAAGAGTTTGCCCGATATGATAATCTGCAGTATAAAGATCAATGTAGTCTTTTTCCATATAACCCAATCGTGTAATTAAGTCGCTGACAGGAACACCCGCAAAAGCAAAAGCAACTTTATAATTTTCAGGATATTTGAAGATACTCATCAGGCTAATTAATCCGCCGTGGCTCCATCCGATGATACCAACTCTTTCGGGATCGACAAAATCATAATTATCCAACATATACTTTCTACTTGAATCGACATCATCAATTTCTCTTCCACCGTAATCAATTTTTTCATAATGCTCTTTTCCGTAACCCGTACTGCCCCTGTACTCAGCTGATACAACAATGTAATGTTGCGCGATTAGTTCTTTTACTATATGTGAGTAATACGTTGAAAAATTTGCATGAACTCCACTGTGAGGAAAAACTATCAGCGGATATTTTTTATTGTAGTCAATATCCCTTGGAATGAAAACATACGACCAGAACTTAACAGGATTTCCAAATGCAGGATCTGTTGTGTCAACTTCTTTCCATTTCGGCGGACCAGTCATAAAAACTTTATCAATGAAAGCAACGTCACCAACCTTCTGAAACCACATCAAATCATCAATGTTTTTTTGAAGAACATCTAGTCTGTGCTCAAGAGATTGATTATACTTTAACAGGGAATCTATTTTTGATGTGATTAGCGAATCAATTTGTGAATTCGTGGCAACTGAAAAGAAGGCGGTTAGCAAT
>JALONF010000437.1 GCA_025455085.1 Ignavibacteriaceae bacterium | reverse complement strand
ATTATTTGCCGCAGGATTTCAATCAGGTCGGGTATCTGAAGAGCCGGATAACGTTCAGATGCTGGTTAGTGTTGGAATAGCCGATTGGATTAAGGAAAACCTGAGAGAAAAAATTAAAGATAACAGCTTTATAGTATTGAAAGAAGACAGAGTTGGTCCCAAAATCGGTGAGGAATTAAAACGTGACGCGGTGCTTGCAGTTTTCTTCTCGCTACTAGCCATACTAATTTATCTGGGATTCAGATTTAAATTCATTTTTGCCTTTACAGCAGTTGCTGCTTTATTTCATGATGTGCTTATTACTTTAGGATTATTTTCACTTCTTTATGGATTAATTCCAGGATTAAATCTGGATATAGACTTAACGATAGTCGCTGCTTTCTTAACTTTAATAGGTTACTCAATTAATGATACGGTAATTGTTTTTGACAGAGTTAGAGAGAATCTTAAAATACATAAAACAAGACCTTTAGTTGATATTATTAACTCGAGTATCAGTCAAACGATGAGCAGAACAGTTATAACCGGAGGGACCACCCTTTTAACAGTTTTTGTATTGTTAATCTTTGGCGGCGAGGTGTTGCGTGCTTTTGCTTTCACTTTATTTTTCGGAATTATTATTGGCACTTATTCCTCCGTATTCGTTGCAAGCACGCTTGTCTACGATTACGCTGTAATGTATAACAAAAAAGTTGAGTTTTAATTCTTATACAGGCCGGAGATTTTTCTCCGGCTTTTCCTTTCAAATAAACTTATCAATCAGCAACATCTTATCTTAATTAAGTCAATGGACTTTTAGTAACAATACTTTTGGTAACAATCAGCTATTGGAGACATTCAAACCTCACGGTAATGTAGTCTCTGCCAAAGTTGTCACTGATAAAGAAAGTGGAAGATCCAGAGGATTCGGTTTTGTTGAAATGGAAAATGATAATGATGCAAACATTGCTATAAAGGCATTGAACGGATCGGAACTCAACGGAAGAAAATTAGTTGTTGCAACGGCAAAAGCCAGCTAATTCCCATCAAGACTTACAGCATACCTTTCTAAATAAAAGGCGATTACTCTCAATTAGGATTTTAAAATAAAAAATCCCTGCAATATAATTTGTCTATGTGCAGGGATAAGTTCTCTCCTTCTGAAAATTCTTCATTAGCTATTTTTAAGCATTCACTAGTTGGTTCACTTTTGCTTTTTCAATCTGGCAGCCGGCTTGGATCCAAGCATTAATCCCACCGCTAAGATTATAAATATTTCTATGACCAAGTTTTAAAAGAAAACTCGCACCAATTGCTGATCTGTCTCCGCTTGCACAATAAAGAACCAATTTCTCATCATCAGAAATTTTATCAATATTATTTTTCAGATAGCCCGAATGAATATTTACTGCACCGGGAATATGCGAAATATCATACTCAGTATAACTTCTTACATCAATAATTTTATATTCAGAAATATATTCCCTCAATTCTTCAGCACTTATCTGATTGAGAATTTCCAGATTCAAACCTGAAGCTTCAAGTTTATCAACATCAGAAACATATCCTTCCAGATTATCTATTCCGATTCTGATAAGTGCTCGGTTCAAAGCATCAACTCTTCGCTCCCTTGCAATAAGAATTATTGGCTTTTCATAATCAAGCATCCAGCCGGCCCAGTTGCTGAATGAATTATTATCCTGAATGTTTAAACTTCCGGGAATATGTCCACCTGCAAAACTTAATTTATCACGGGTGTCAACTATCTGAAAATCACTTGTAAGTGCTTCTTTAAATTTTGCTAAACTTAATCTTGCGGGATGTGGGATTGAACCAAGTACTTTTGGCCCAACTTTATTCAGCTTCTTCATCATTGCAAAATATTTTGGTGGTTCCGGCTGTCCTTCCAGCAGTGCTTGAACAAAGATCTCCTCATCATTAATCTTTAAAGCCCAGTTAGAAAGCTTCTCATATCCAACTGTTGAACTTGGTACTGCGCCCAATGCTTTACCGCAAGCCGAACCGGCTCCGTGTGCAGGCCAAACCTGAAGATGATCCGGTAATGATTTAAATTTCTTTAGCGAATGGAACATCTGTCTTGCACCTGTTATCATAGTTCCTTCGATTCCTGCTGCTTTCTCCAAAAGATCAGGTCTTCCGACATCACCAACAAAAACAAAATCTCCCGTAAAGATCATCGAGGGTTCTCTGCTAGCTGGTAAATCAGTTAGAATGAAGGATATATGTTCAGGGGTGTGTCCCGGTGTGTGGATAACTCCAAGCTTAATATTTCCAATTTTTATAACATCGCCATCTTTTAAGCCAACGTGATCAAACTGATATTGCCATTCGCTGCCGCCTTCATTTGATAAATAAATTTTTGCACCGGTTTCGTGAGCGAGTTCAAGCGAGCCGCTTAAAAAATCTGCATGAATATGCGTTTCAGCAATATGAGTAATGCGAAGATTTTCCCTTTCAGCAATTTCAAGATAAGTATCAATATCTCTTTTAGGATCAATCACTATCGCTTCTTTTGTCGCCTG
>JALONF010000436.1 GCA_025455085.1 Ignavibacteriaceae bacterium | reverse complement strand
GGCACTCTCTGCTTCTTCATACTTTTGAAGCTGTGAGTAACGAGCAAGTTTTGTTGGCATCAGGTTTAAAGGACAAGCCCCAACGCATTGTCCGCATCTTAAACATGGTGTTTCAGGATTCTCAGCAACTTCATCTTTGGTTAAAACAAGAATTCCCGATGTTGCCTTCATAACTGGTGCATGCAAATCAAACTGAGCAACACCCATCATTGGGCCGCCGACAACAATTTTTACTGAATCTTCTGTAACTCCGCCGCAGAAATCAATTACATTCTGTATGGGTGTTCCAACCGGTACTAATAAATTTTTAGGAACTTTAATTCCTTTGCCTGAAACTGTTAAAGCAGCAGTTGTAAGAACTTCGCCTTTCACAACCGCATCGTGAATTGCAATTGCCGTTCCGATATTCTGAATAACTGCGCCAACATCATATTCTGAATAACTGCGCCAACATCCATCGGTAATTTACCCGGAGGAACCTCTTTTCCGGTTACTGCTTTGATCAGCATCTTCTCTGCGCCTTGCGGATATTTTGTCTTTAACGAAATAACTTCAAGATTCTCTTCGTGCTTTATCTTTTCAGAAAGTAATTTTATTACATCGGGCTTGTTGTTTTCGATTCCAATTACGCCGCGTTTAACTCCAAGCGCTTTCATAATTAATTTGAATCCGGAAATAAGATCGTCTGGTCTTTCAATCATAAGCCTGTAATCACGGGTAAGATATGGTTCACACTCACACCCATTCAGAATCACAACGTCAATAACTTTATCCTTTGGGGGAGAAAGCTTAACAGAAGTAGGAAATGCCGCGCCTCCCTGACCAACTATTCCTGCCTCGGCAACTCTGGTTCTTATTTCATCGGGGCTAATTGTTTCGGGATTAAGCTGAGGTAATAATAATTTTTGTGCTTCAACAGCTCCGTTTGATTTTATTACGATAGAATCTTTAGGGAACCCACTTGAAGTTAGTTCTTTGCCAAGACTAATTACTTTCCCGGCAACAGAAGTATGAACCGGTGCCGAAATAAATCCCTCAGCTTTTGCAACAAGCTGACCGGGAATAACGTCCTCACCCTTTTTAACCTGCGGGGAAGCTTCTTTGCCAAGGTGTTGAGAAAGTGGAAGAATTATTTCTTCCGGCAATGGTATTATTTCAAATGCACAGTTTTCTGTCAGCTCTTTATATTCGGGTGGATGAACACCGCCATGAAATGAATAACTTCTCACATTTTACCTTTTCTTAAAAACTATCGGCATCAGACAGAAAATATGCCATCAGAGAAGCGCAAAATCATTTATAAACAACCTAAAAATGCGCTTTTCCGAAACATTTTTTTTCAAAAGCAGGAAAGCGAAATATCGATTTTCATAAATGAAAATGAATATATCTTTTACGGCGCAGATTAAACCAGTCATTAAAAAAAGTAATTTGTCAACAATTATTTTTCGGCAAATGTTTTTTTTGTTACTCTTTTACTGCTTGCCTAAATTGCGCTTCAAATTTTAGAAAAGGAACCTCTGTGGAAAAGACTGAAAAACTAAAACTGTTTAAGGAAGGTTTTCATAAAACATTCTGGGTTGCTAACGGAATGGAGTTGTTTGAAAGACTTGCTTACTATGGTCAGCAGATCGTGTTTATGATTTATATGCGTAACAAACTTGGCTTCAGTGAATCAGAGGCGGGTCAACTTTCGGGAATATTTGGCGGTCTGATTTATCTTCTTCCTATTCTTGGCGGAACGCTCGCTGATAAGTGGGGATTCAGACGAGCGTTTAACGTTGCGTTTTCAATTCTTGCCCTCGGATATTTCTTAATTGGTTCTGTGGGAATGAGTATGTTTTCAGGAATTTATGATGGGATGGATCTCTATTGGCTGATGATGGTCTTCCTGGTATTTACAGCATTCGGCGGTTCATTTATAAAACCATCCGTTTTGGGTACGGTTGCAGTCACAACAACTTCTGACCGGGATAGTTTTGGGAATGAATTTGTTTATGTTGTTTCAGCAGTTAGCTGTCTTGCAATGCTCATAGTAAATATTCTGCTTTACAAAGAAGTAAAGGGTTCGGGTCCGGAAGTTGTCGAGTCCCTTGGAAAGAAAATCGCTAATCTCTTTGTTGTTCTCGCCAATGTAAAGTTTATGATATTCCTCCTGATCTATTCTCTCTACTGGATAATCTTCTGGCAGGAATTCATAATAGTTCCTTATTATATAACTGACTATATCAGTGTAGATGCGCCATACGAAATAGTACAGTCCTGGGCTGGTGCAGGAGCAATTATACTTCTTCAAATACCTATTAATAGATTGTCGAAAAATATTCCAACCAGAAAAGCTATTCTGCTCGGTTTCGCATGTTCGAGTTTAATCTGGATTATCATCGGCATCTCGCCGAGCATTCCAACTATTGCCGCAGGAATAGTTGCATTTGCAATCGGCGAAATGATACAGGCTCCAAGATATTATGAATATATTTCTGAAATAGCTCCTCCTGGACAACAAGGATTGTTCCAGGGATATGCTTTTCTTCCTATTGCAATAGCTAGATTTGTTGGTGATCCGCTCGGTGGATGGCTGTATCAATCATCCAAAGCGGCAGGAAAACCTGAGTTGGTCTGGTTTGCTCTAATTGGAATTGGGGTTCTTGCAACTTTGTTAATGTGGTTTTATAATATTTATGTCGGCAGACAGGAAGCACTAAAAACGAGCTAATATTTCTTTGTTATCAGTTTAATTCTTTCGCAGAGTAGACCCTCTTCCCGACTCTATTTATTATACAAAAAGAGGCTTGAATCCTTTTAGCTTTTCAATTATCAAACCATCTGAAAACAAAAACTTATAATATGACAACCGAACAAATATTACTTTACACACTTATCGTTCTAGTCGTGTTTTACGTCGTAAGAAAAATTCTTATGATAAAATCAATTAAGCATTATTCTGCTCAAGAAGCATCATTGAAAGTTAAAAAAGAACGAAACGTTGTTCTTCTTGATGTTAGAACCGATACCGAAAGGAAGCAGGGCTCAATAAGGGGTTCTTATCACATCCCAATAACCTCAATAGCAACGAGCGAGAATGAGTTGAAGAAATTTAAGGATGCTGAAATTATCTGCTACTGCAGAACCGGAAACAGAAGTCTGAACGCAGCGGCAAAACTGAAAAAGCT
>JALONF010000131.1 GCA_025455085.1 Ignavibacteriaceae bacterium | reverse complement strand
TCCGTAGTGTCTTTCTTCTTGAAGAGCCGTATGAATCGAGAGGTTCACGTACGGTTCTGTGAGAGGTTTGGGGGTGAAACTCCCCCTTACCTACTCGACTTATATTAATTGTCAAGATGTAACAAACCTTTGTTAAGTCATGGTAAACAGAGCTTTTTCTTTGCAAGCTCTTTTAAAAGCTTCGGATTAAGCCTCAGCACATGTGGCTTTTAAATGTGCTTGCAAAACTATTCAGATATCAATTAATAGTTGCCATTGTTCTTAATAAAGTTGCTGCCCATGAATAAATATTATGTCTGACAATTACCAATCGCATTTGTTTCATTCGCTGATTTTGTTCTTCTGTAGTCATTTCCAAAGCTAATTTAATTGCGTCTGCTGTTTTTTCTATATCATAAGGATTAACTATGATAGCTCCCTGAAGTTCTTTCGATGCTCCGGCAAAACGGCTTAGGATAAGTGTCCCGTCATTTTGATTTCGTGAAGCAACGAATTCTTTTGCTACAAGGTTCATCCCATCATGTAGGGATGTAACCATACAAAAATCTGCCGAAGAATAAAAGGGAGCTATTTCTTCATGGCTGTGATGTCGTTTTAAAAGGAGTATTGCCTTCCAGCTTTTTGATTTGAAACGCCAGTTGATTCTGTTAGCTTCGTTTTCAACTGCACTTACCATGTCAGAATAACTTTTCAGAAGAGTTCTGCTTGGTGCACCTATTTGAACAAAAGTAAATTTCCCAAGAAATGATGGATTCTTTTCCAAAAACCGTTCAATAGCAAGAAATTTTTCTATGATACCTTTTGTATAATCAATCCTGTCTACACCTATGCCCATAAATTTAGAAGTGATACCATGTTCATTTAACAATTGGGATACTTTTATTTTTGGTGAATTATTATCGAAATCTTTTAATGTGAATGCAATACTTATGGGGAAGGGCTTAACAAGAGTTGTCCGGCCACCCATTTTCACTGAAAAATTTTCCCATAAAACTCTTGATTCAAGTGCATTATTTACTGTTTCAAGAAAATGGTTGCAATGATACTGTGTATGAAACCCAATTAAATCAGCACCGAGCATACCCTGTAGTATTTCTCTCTGCCAGGGACAAATACCGAATGATTCGGGATTGGGCCATGGGATATGCCAGAATATGGCAACTTTAGCTCCGGGTTTTTCTTTTTTTATCAGTTCAGGCAGAAGTGCAAAATGGAAGTCCTGGATTAAAATAAAAGGTTGTTCTTCATCTTTTGTTTCATCCAGCACAGCTTTAGCAAAATCCTGATTAACTTTTTTGTAATAATGCCAATCATCATTTCTGAATGTCGGGCGCGTATGTGCGATATGACAGAGTGGCCACAGTCCTTCATTTGAAAAGCCATAATAGAAATGGTCTTCTTCTTCCTTTGTCAGCCATAATCTTTTTAACGTGTATTTTGGTTCTTCCGGAGGGACCTCCACTTTGTCATTTTTGTTTACGGTTTCCTTATCTGCATCCCCTGTCCCAGAAGCGATCCATAATCCACTGCATGCTTTCAATATAGGCTCCATAGCTGTAATCATTCCGCTGGCAGGAACAATGCACTTTATTTCCTTGCCTACGTGAATGTGCATATATGGCTCACGATTGGAAACAACAATCATTTTCTTCTTTTGCAAAAGATTTTCCATTTCTACTTTCAGCCGTTCGGGGGTCCAAATGGCTTCTGCACTTGTTCTTAACCTTGCTTCTTCTTCAGCCGTGGCCTTCGCATCATGCATTGCTTTTGCTATGTATTCAATCTCTTTATGCAAAGGGTCAAGAAATTTTAAAAACGGTTGCGGCTTTATTTGTCCTGTGTTTCCCGAACGCACGGCCTTTGCCCAATCTAAAATTTTATTAATGGGGCTAAAAATTCCCCAACGGATAATAAGAAAAGTAACAAGAGATACCAAAAATGCCTGAATAAACCATCTTATAAAATTCCGAAACCATATTTTGCCAATGACTGTATCAATGTAGTCTGCATCAGTATAAAAGACAACAGCATTATTGGATATATCTGCCCGGTTTACCGGCTTGATATATTGATATATGCTTTCACTTCCAATTTTGAAAAAATTTCCAAGAGATGTATCAGCAGTTATTGATTGTGAAATGTAGTCCATCGAATGGTTAATAAAATTACGGGTAGAATTATTGCTTATTATACTATCGATGTTGTAATAAACTGCAATACCCAGTAAATTGTACAGTTTGTTGATACTGTCTGCAAAACGCTCAATATTATTCTGATTTATTTTTTCGAAATAAAATGTATCGCCCTGAAGTATATCCTCAGTTACCTGTTCAGTGCGGATTTCAAGTTCCCGAATTAGTTTATTCCTTTCAGTTGAACTCTGGTAAAAAGTAAAGCCAAATGCTACCAGTCCAACAGCAAATACTATTGAAAGTATGAATGCAAGTGTTAATCTCATAGGGATAACTGTTTTAAGAGAAATACAACATCGTTGATACTGGCAAATTTATATTTAGCGAAAGTTTTTCCGTTTCCGACCTTAATAGTATATGCCCTGGTAATATGCAAAAAAAACTCAAACATATCTTCATCTGTTGCGTCATCTCCAATCGATAGTATGAAATCATAATTGCTTTGCTCACATAATTTCTTTACAGCTTTCCCTTTGCCAACTTCCTTAGTCATTACTTCTACCACTTTATTTCCATCCAGTATTTTTATATCATAAGAATGAATTCTTGCTTCTAAGGTATTGATTAATTTTCTTGAGTGAGCAAATCCTGATTGCGATTCAGCATTTCTGTAATGCCATGCTAATGAAAAATCTTTTTCCTCGATAAATGATTCAGGGCATTCAGTAGTGATCTGATTCAAAATGGGGATGACTGTTTCTTTCCAGGAGCAATTATTGTTTATCTGATTTTCCCATATACCTCTTTCTCTGATCATTGCTCCATGCTCTGCAATAATATTAATTGGAAGATTAGCGAAGATTTTTTCAGTTTCCTGATGCCCTCTGCCAGTGATTATAAATATTTCTGTTTGTGGAGTGTCATGCAGTTTTATAAGAATATCAAATAAGTGATCAGTCAATCTGGCTGCAACAGGTATAGGAGTATAATCAACCAGAGTTCCGTCATAGTCAAGCAGAACCAGCCTGCTATCTGCGTTTCTGTACTTTTCTATCAATTCTGCTTTTATAAAATCATTCATAATAATTATGGGCAATATTTTTTATAGCTCATTTGTTTATTAATTAGAAATAAGATTCTGAGCAAATGTAAAATTACCAATTTTCCGGGGAAAGATTTTTAAATCACCTGTTATATGCAAAGGTCTTAATTATGCAATAAATTTCATTACTATCTTTGTTATAGAAAACAAAAAAATCTTTTCCTTATAGTCAGGCAAAGTGTTCGGGCAAACATAAAGGAATTAATTATGGATAATTTGAATTATGGTGTAATTGGTAATTGCAGGAGTGCGGCCCTGATATCAGATAAGGGAAGTATTGACTGGTGTTGTCTCCCCGATTTTGATTCCCCTTCCGTATTCGCGAAACTTATTGATAATGATAACGGAGGATTTTTTAGTATCGTTGCAGATGATAAATATATAATTAAACAAAAGTACCTTGTGTGGACTAATGTATTATGTACAGAATTTAAATCTGAACAGGGTACATTTGAGGTAATTGACTTCATGCCCCGTTACAAACTAATTGAGAATGACTATTTTGCTCCTGCTGAAATTTATCGATATATAAAATATATTTCAGGGACTCCAACCTTCAAAGTAAAATATTGTCCTATGTTTAATTATGCCAGGGAGGAAGTTTCAAATGTAATTATTGATAACTATATACGGACATATTCACGGCTAAAGCCGACCGATTGCATTTATCTCTATAGCAGCTTAAACTTCGATGATATTCTGGAATCAAAAGAAATTGAAATTAACCAACACCAGTTTCTTTTACTGTCATACAACCAAAAACTGATTGATATAGATATTAAAAGGGTTTACCTCGAATTCCAGCGTACAAAAGTATACTGGCTTAACTGGACAAACCGTTCAAAAAAGTATGAGAAATATACCGAAGAGATTAACAGGAGTTTACTGGTATTAAAAATTATGTCTTATCAACCTACAGGTGCTGTGTTGGCAGCATTAACAACCAGCATCCCGGAAACTATCGGGGGTGTACGTAACTGGGATTATCGTTTTTGCTGGCTACGCGATGCGTCCATGTCACTGGAAACGTTGCTTAAGATGGGACACTACAAATCCGCTAAACGATTCTTAGACTATTTAAAGAGAATACTTAATTCTAAGACTGACTCGTTGCAGATTATGTATGGTATAAGAGGGGAAAGGGATCTTACAGAAATCGAACTTCCCCACCTTTCAGGTTATGAAAACTCAAAACCTGTAAGAATTGGGAATGCTGCATATTCTCAAAGACAAAATGATGTATTTGGTTATTTGTTAAATATTATTCATCAATATTATGAGTTTTTCCAGGGTCCATTAGACGAAATTGAGGATATATGGGAGATTGTTCGTAATATTTCACGGACTATATCTACTCATTGGGAAAAACCGGATAAAGGTATATGGGAAATACGATATGATGAAAAACACCATGTTTTCTCAAAAGTGATGAGTTGGGTTGCAATGGACAAGGCTTCAGAAATTGCACTTGTACTAAATAAACCATACTATGCTGAAACATGGAGGGGAATTGCAGATGACATTAAAGCAGATGTTATGAAGAATGGCTGGAAGGAGGAATTGCAAACATTTACCCAGACCTATTGTAACTCAGAGCTTGATGCTTCTTTGTTACTTATGGCTGAATATGGTTTTATTTCCGCTGATGATCCGAAGTATCAAAAAACTGTGATGGCTGTTAAAGATGCACTTTTTTATAAAGGATTTGTTTACCGCTATAAAAACCCTGATGATTTTGGTAAACCGATGTCATCATTTACAATCTGTACTTTCTGGCTGGTTCAGGCTCTGCACAGAATAGGAATGAAGGAAGATGCAAAAAACATATTTGAAAACCTTTTAGCCTGTGGTAATCATTTGGGTCTTTTTAGTGAAGACATCCATTTCTCTACAAAAAGACTTCTGGGTAATTTTCCACAGGCGTATTCTCACTTAGCTTTAATTAATACGGCGACTATGTTTTCGGAGAAAAAGATCATTCCGAAATTTATTAAGCCGTAACAGGTTGAATTTCAGAATTTGATAAAGAAAGCCACGACAGATTTCAATATTTCATTTATAGAAATCTACCTTTCTGTGCAGTTAGATTTTTATCACGGTTTCTTACATTGATAAACAAAATTAATCAAAGAGAGCGAAGGGATTTGGCTCTTTTTCTTTTGCAGGAGCGATGGGTCTTGTGTCGCGCAAAAGCAAATGTGCCAAATAAGCGGTCGCGGTATATTACGTGGTTGTCTCGGTGTAGTCTATCTGGCTGAGTACGTGTCACATTGGCTATAACGGCCCGGCAATATGGGGAGGTTGTGTTACCCGACGCAGCATCCGGGCAGGGTCCTGGTACCCCGCGCCAGCGGGGCCAGAAAGCAGTCACGGTGCAAGCCTGCCTGGCTGACGCTAGTCAGACAGGGAGGGTATGGCGCACTTTTTGCCGTCCGGGTACAAATTTTGCTGAGCATTACGCGTGTCGCGGTACAAGTTTATTCGGAGCCGCGAATTTATCCCCGGTTACAAAGTTGGTTGCGGGCACTGGCGCAGTGTCGCGGTACAAAGTTGATCGAAGCCAGAAAACTGTCAAGGTATAGTGGATTTTAATTGCGAGCAGATGCGCGTGTCCGGGTGCAAGAACCATTACAAAACTGTCTTGGGTGCAGGAGCCCTGCCTGACTGCCGCAGGCAGGCAGGAAAAGCAAAAAGTGTGACAAACAACTTACCCATATTGTCCGTGTTAGCTGTTAGTGGTGTGTCCTGAGTTACTACAGGGTACAAAGTAGTTCTTTGAAGTAGTAACAAAACTGTAAACATGATGATAGTCTGGTTGATTTATCATTGCTG
>JALONF010000435.1 GCA_025455085.1 Ignavibacteriaceae bacterium | reverse complement strand
ACATATGTTGGAATGTACTGAGGATAAACTGTCGATAAAAAAATAAGACTGATTAGTAAAATCTTTTTCATCAATTCTCCTATTTGAGATAGACCATTTTTTTTGTTTGGATGAACGAACCAGCATTCAACTGATAGAAATAGATTCCGGAAGATGAATGTTGGTTGATGGTTGACGCATTAAACTCAACTTCATATTCCCCAGCAGGTTTTTCTTCGTTAACTAATGTTGCAATTTCATTTCCTAAAACATCGTAAACTTTCAGTGTAATCAACCCACCCCTTCCGTCCCCTCCAAGGAGGGGAGACTGTGGTACGGTAAATTTTATTTTTGTTGATGGGTTGAATGGATTGGGAAAGTTTTGGAATAACTCAAATGAATACAGAGATTGATTTTCATTTTCAATATTAGTAGCCGGTTCACCACCCGTAGTTGTTCTTAGTATTATCCCATTCTCACCAACAGCAAATCCAAAATCAAAATCCTTAAAGAACACTTTGTTTAGTTTCAATGTTGTACCACTGATTTGCGGTACCCATCCATTACCGGCATCATAAGTTTTTAAAATTGTTCCCTGACTGCCAACTGCATAGCCAACCTGACTTGCACCGCTGATTGGAAAATCTATTGATCTCAGAGGATAAGTAAAAAAAGTTGTCTCCCAGTTATAACCGTTGTCCGTGGTTTTTGATATTGCACCACGCCCATCCCAAACACTTGCGCTTACATAACCGGTATTCAAATCTGTAAAATCAACACCTGTTGCTCTCCCTTCATTAGTATTTAAATAGAATGCTGTGAAGTTCCAGTTTAAACCTGAGTCTGTTGTCCTTCCTAACAGAGGACTAAAAATAGAATTCTCTCCGGCTACAAAACCAAACTGCGGACTGAGCATATATGCGCCATAAAAACCTCCGCCGAATAAACCTGTTTGAACAGTCATACAAGTCAATGAATTACCAGTGTATTCACAATAAAGAATTGTTTGAGAAACGCATCCGCATATTCCCTCACCATCTGAAAAAGATACGGATAGAATATCTTCAGGTATGTAGTTTGAACCCCCGGACCATGTCACTCCACCACTATCAGAGAAATACATTGTTCCTGAATCGCCGACAACTAAAATCGTATCCCGATGAAACATATATAAATCGTTTAAATCATAGGTAGTAGGTGGCTGAAGGACTTGCCAGGTTTTTCCGCTGTCAATAGATTTGATTACGGTTCCTGAATCGCCGACAGCAAATCCAACTTCATAATCATAAAAGAAGATTGAATTCAGTTCTTCAGTTGTTTGTGAAGGAGTAACTTGCCAGCCAGGCTGCTGAGCTAGACAATTAATAGCAAGAAAAATCTGGCAAATAAAAAATGTTCGCCAGAGGCGAATCAGCCTCTGGCTGAAAAAATTAAAAATTGTAAGTGCAATGATTTTTTTCATATTCACCTCATTTCAAATAAACCATTTTCTTTGTTTGAACAAAGTCACCAGCACGAAGCTGGTAGAAATAAATTCCTGATGTCAGCTTTCGTCCTTCGTCAGAATGACTGTGAAATTCAACTTCATATTCTCCTGCTGAAAGATCTTGGTGAACAAGTGTCGCAACTTCCGTAAACTTTTAATGTCGCCCTCACCCGTCCTCCCGTCTCCGTTCTTTGAACTTCGCCGGACAAGTCGGACACCCTCTCCCCCAGGGAGAGGGATGGGGTGAGGGTAAATTTTATTTTCGTGGATGGATTAAATGGATTGGGATAATTCTGATATAATTCGAAATCTTGTTGTCATCACTCCAAGATGATCTGAGCAATAGCTATTCCCGCTGTATGGTTGATCCATTATTATTCTGGAAGAATCAATTAACAAGTGTCCGGTGTATTTACAAAACACGTAATCAATTTTAGAAGTTGGTGCGTTTGAAGGAACTGTGTAGCCAGGAAGACCTGGATTTGCTTCTGCAAATGAATCCCAAAAGTTTGCGCTCAAAATATAATTTATCGGAGAAGTTCCGGGAGTATCATTAAAGTCACCGGTTAAAATAGTGGCTATTGATTGAAATTGATTTTCCTGCTGAGTAATATAATTTATTGTCTGTGTTGCCTGCTGAAGCCTTACGCTCGTGCTCTGGTAATCAAAATGAGTATTAAAGAAATTAATTTTACCAAACGGAGTATTAATTAAATTCCAAACAACCTTCCTCGGAAAAGCACCTGGAACAAGTTGATAAAATCCCTGTTGTTCAACGGGATATTTGGAAATGATGCCGATAAATTCTTTAAACTGGTTATTCCACGATAAATGAGTTTGAGAATAGTAATAATAGTATGTAATACCAAAATAGCCGCTTAAAGAATCTGCTATAGCCTTTGCCTGGTTATCGGCTCCCCCGCTGTTCAGTGATTCATTAATTTCCTGAAGTCCGATGATATCAGGATTCAGCACTTTCAGATTTTGAATTATATGATAGAGCCTTGTCGGAGGATCAGTTCCCGGTTTCATCCCCATAATGTTGTATGTTATAACTTTTAACTGAACCTGCGCAGAAATATTGATTACGGTTAAGACAATAAAAAAAAGAATTTTATCTTTCATAGGATTATTTCATTAAGATCATTTTTTTCGTTTGAGAGAACTCACCAGCACGAAGCTGATAAAAATAAATTCCACTTGTCAAGTCTTTTGCATCGAATTCAACTTCATAACTCCCTGCGGGTTTTTCTTCGTTTACGAGTGTTGCGATTTCATTTCCTAAAACATCGT
This sequence comes from Ignavibacteriaceae bacterium, assembly GCA_025455085.1. GTDB lineage: Bacteria > Bacteroidota > Ignavibacteria > Ignavibacteriales > Ignavibacteriaceae > IGN2. The sequence continues at coordinate 929 of JALONF010000435.1, read as the reverse complement.
AAACTTTTAATGTAACGAATGACCGATGACCAATGACAAATGACAAAGTTGTTGTTGGATTGAATGGATTTGGAAAATTCTGTTCCAGATTGAATGAATAAACATTACTGTTTTCATCTTCAACAGAGACCGGATTTCCATTCTTGAATTTCACATCCATACTATCAATATCAAAGTTTCCAGCTTCATCATATATTTCAACTATTATTCGGTAATCTCCATCTTCAAAATTATCCGTATCGAATGCCAGAGCTTTTTCAGAAAGTTCAACCAATGAATCGCCATTATTGTTTGTCAAATTATGATAAAAATTTCTTTGCATATCCATCCAGCCTGAAGGAAGAAGTGTATTATCTCTTTGATAAATCACTCCCGCATATGGCTGGTAATGAGTAGAATTATATAATGTATATTTGTGATTAAGTATGTGTCCGAGTGTTCTTGGTTTAATTATCTGCCCATTAGAAAGTTTCTTAATTGTATACCAGGTTGTGTATGCAGGCTGCTGCCATTCTGAGTCACCAACATAATCAACAACTTTTACAATGATATCTATCTCGCCAATCAGGCTATCCGGCTGCAAATAGAAGGAGTTACATCAGGATATGGCTGAAGGACTAAAATCGGACTGAAGTTAATTCCCCATTCATCATCACTGTAGTACCAAACTAAACCCGAATCGCTGATATTTACAAAGTGAATGTGTCCCCAGTCATTGCTCCATTGAATTATATCCCCGAGGTAATCATGAATTTCCACTGTATCGCCAATATCAACCTGAATGGTACTTTCTATCAGATGTGCAGAAAGCCAGCCATCAGATCTTCCCGGAACCTGAACAGGACTTACAGCAGTTCTCCAGTAAATGTCACCGCCAGTTGTTAAAACTAATTTTACAAAACCATCAATCACTGAATAAGTTGGTTCAC
>JALONF010000130.1 GCA_025455085.1 Ignavibacteriaceae bacterium | reverse complement strand
GTTTTTATCTTTCTCCCAGAATTCAAGAAGATCATTTTCTGTAACATCTGCTTTATTGCCGACACTAATAAACTGTGAAAACCTGATATCTGTTTCTCTAAGTGAATTCAACACTGCGGCACCAATCGCTCCACTCTGAGAACAGAAAGCCATCTTTCCATTACGAGGCTCTTCTGCAACAAAAGTAGCATTCATCCTTATTTCTGGAAGCGAGTTGATAATCCCCATGCAGTTCGGACCAACTATTCTTGCACCAGTTTTCCTAACGAGTTCTAGAATTCTTCTTTCTTCCTGCTCACCCTCCTTACCTGTTTCTTTAAATCCTGCGGTGATGAGAATGAGAGCCCTTGTTCCTTTATCTGTAAGCTGCTTGATTGATTCTTCAACAAACTGTTTTGGAACCATGATTATAGCTAAATCTATTTTTTCCGAAACAGATTCAATAGTCGGATAACATTTGTAACCAAGAACCTCATCGGATTTAGGATTGATCAGAAATAACTTTCCGGCATAACCATACTGCTTTATTGATTTAGTCAGCTCGTAACCGAGTGATTTTGGCTTTGATGAAGCACCGACAACACAAATTGATTTTGGATAAAAGTAATTATCGAAGACTGATTCCATAATGTTTTCCAAATAATGAGAAAATGATGACCAAATTTAACTGATTCCAAACTTAGATGCCTGAGGAAAGGTAACACAATTTAAAAATACCAGGATTTTTAAGCTCCGCTGCATAAAAGAAAGTAAGTATTTATCCACCCGTGATACTGGCTTTTCTTATCCGCCTAAGGCGGAGCAGCCGGAGCTTTTAATTCTACTTCCCCCTGAAATAAATTCAAAGCAGGTTTTATTTCCCTCTCCTTACACGCTTTAATGAGTAAAGCGTGGCGACAAAAGGAGAGGGATTAAGGAGTGTTATTTATTTTTGTAAAATCATTTTCTTTGCCTCAACAAAACCTTGTACTTCATAACTCCCAGCAGGCTTTTCTTCGTTAACCAAAGTCGCAACTTCATTTCCTAAAACATCATAAATTTTTAATGAGACAAATCCGAAATCCGCAATCCGAAATTCGATTTTAGTTGTTGGGTTGAATGGGTTTGGATAATTCTGCTCAAGTCTAAATCCATCAGGTATACTTATTTCAGTCTCAACTGCTGAAGGGATTCCATCAAATTCATCTGCACCAATATCCGGCGTTAGTGAGTTTCTTAATTGATCATCAAAATCGTATGTAAATCCGCCAATTGGTGTGCCCCCTGATTCAAGTATTGTGGCTACATTTTTATCGATGTGTAAATATGGTTCAACAAAGTATGGTAATTCTACCATACTGTTTAAATCCTGACCGGTTAACTGCCACTCACTAAGCGACGTATAATTAACAGAACCAGCGTGAACGATAAAATTACATTGATTAGATTCAATATAAAGATCGTTATAATTGGATATAAGGCATGAACTGGAATTACAATTTATAGCAGATGCGCAATATGGTGATTCATTTCGAACATTAACGAGCAAATTATTCTTAACTTGAACATTGGAACAGTTAATTCCGATATTCAATGATGCCGAACCTTTCTGATTTGTTCCGCTTCCTGATAAGTATACAGAGTTAAAATATACTTTAGCATAGTTCTGATTTCTCAGCTCAATTCCACTTACTTTTGAATTTGCCTGTGGTGAATTACTTTGTAAATCAAAAATCATATTGTTGTAAACGGTATTCACGCAGCCTGAATAACCAGAGATCCCATTAAGAAAAATTCCAATTGCACCGTAATCTCCATTATTGACAACAATATTGAAAATGACATTGTTGAAAATCCTTTCTCCAACTCCGGCAAGTGATACTATACCAGGGCTGTAAACCAAGCTTGAATTACTTCTGATATTTTGAACAATATTAGATTCTACTATTGTGTTCTGGCAGCATACTAAATTAATCCCTCTGGAAATGAAGCTGTCGGTTTCGGAACCAATTTTGTTCCCGCGAATTACATTTCCAGTTGCCCGATACGAATATGAAAGGATACTAATTCCCATTGCAGCTTTCTTAACAAAATTATTTTCGATCAAGTTACTATCAGGAGTAAATGGGCCAGACTCATATACAAGCGTCATAGCACAACCTAATCCATCATAATCTTCACACTCAAAAACTATATTCTGTATAACATTTTGTTTCGAATTATTTACAAACACAATCCCATCATTCCAACCGTACTGTGAATTATGATATGAATGAATTCTGAGTGTAGATGAGCCTTCTAAACTAACACCATCAATGGTGACAAAGCTTGTGTTTAAAAAGCAAAGTACCGACATCCCATCACCTTCAATTGTAACATTTGTATTACTGGCTGGTCTGATAGTTACTCTGCTATTCTCATCAGCTCCGGGAATAGGTCCATTTAATCTAAAACCATATTTACTACCTGATGCAGAATACAAATCGTCAATTAACTCCAGAGTTACATCTCCCTCAATGCCATCAATGCTGAGCCTATTAAATGCTGAGTCAAGTGTCGGGAAATAACCGACAGTGCCGACCGAATATGTTCCTGCCTGAAGACCGCTGGATACAGGTGCTTCAATCTTCTCTGGGATAGAATACTCGAACCTCTTTCTGAAGAAGTCATCTTCTTGTGAGAATATTTGTGTGGTTAGTAAGAACAGAAACAAAACTGTTAATAAAACTATTAAGTTTTTCATTGGTGCACTCCTTAAAATTTCTTGAAAAATGGTTTTTAAAGTCGCACCACAAATAAAATAGAAAGGTATGGGGGGTAGTTATCAACTATGTATTGAAGACTTGTACTATTTAGTCAATCACTTGCAGCAATGTCTTATGGACTTGCAATTATGTACTTTGTTTAGAATTTAATAGATTTTTGAGGGGTAAATTTTTGCGAGCTATGATTGGGGGGGTAAAAAAACTTCTAAATAATCAGGTTAATATGTTACTTGGTGGATAGCCAAATTCCTCTTTGAAACATCTTGAAAAATATGCAGGACTTGAGAACCCAACCGAGTATGCTACCTCCGATACATTTCCTTTTTCTTCCTCGATCAAATGCTTTGCTCTGTATAGTCGTACTGTCCTTACGTACTGACTCGGTGATTTTCCTACTAACGCTCTGAGCTTTTTGTGAAAATGTGTCCTGCTAAATCCTACTTCCCTGCTGCAATCCTCTATCCTAAATTCTTCTTCTGATATATGTTTCTCAATTACCTCTAACACCTTTGCCAAAAACCTTTCATCAATACTCTTTATCTTTTTCTCTACCGGCTTAGATAGGAATTCTCCCTTGCTGAACTTCTCCTGCAGCTTCTTCCTGATATTGATCAGATTTTCTACTCTCACGCGAAGTTCTTGTAAATCAAATGGTTTTGTAAGATAATCATCTGCACCGGTTTGTAATCCTTCAATCTTATTTTCCTGACCGGATTTTGCTGTTAATATTATTATTGGAATGTGACTGGTTTTTTCATCGTTCTTCAATATTCTTGTAAGTTCATTACCATCCATCTTCGGCATCATCAGATCGCTGATTATCAAATCAGGAATAATTGTCTCTGCAATTCTTACTCCCTGTTCGCCATTAACTGCTTCTTCTACTACATAACAATCAGAAAGAGATTCTTTGATGTACTCTCTCATATCATAATTGTCTTCTACTACAAGTATAGTTGTTTTATTTTCATCAGATATTGTATCTGATTCTATTAAAATTCTGGGACTTAAATACTCTGTTTCATCAAGAGGAGTTACTTCTTTAGGTCCCACTTGATCTGCTATCGCTATTTCCTCGTTCTTTAGATGCGCTTTTCCAATTGGCAAATTGATAGTGAATTCTGTCCAACCTTTTTCCTTGTCTTCAGGATTATTTTCTTTACTATTTACGATGATGCTGCCGTGATGTAATTCTATCAGTTCTTTGACTAATGCTAATCCTATTCCCGTTCCTTCATATTCTTTTGTCTGTGATGAATCAACCTGATAAAACCGATCGAATAATTTCGGCAGTTCCTTTTGTGGAATTCCAATTCCTGTATTTCTGATTCTGATTTCAACGGTGTTATTTAAAGTCTCCGTTATTGAAACAATAACATTTTCTCTTTCGGGTGTGAACTTGAAAGCATTGGATAATAAAATTGAAAAAACTTTTATCATCTTTTCCCTGTCAAAATAGGTTTCAATCAATTCTTTGTCAGACTTTATCTTTATCATTACATCTCTGGCTTCAGAAAGAGATTCAAATGACAGGGCGATTCCTTTTACAAATGAGACTATGTTTCCGGGTGAAGCTTCAAGCTTCAGTTTACCTGAATCAAGTTTTGCGAGATCGAGTAATTGATTCACTAGCTGCAAGAGTCTTTTAGAATTTCTGGTAATTATTCCAGCATCGCACAAGCCGCCATCAGGCAGGGTGTAGACGTTATTATCGTTACCGATCACAACGTGCTGGTAAAAGGTGTGGAGAGATATTTTGAAAAGAATGGCAAAAAAACTCTTTTGCTAACCGCAGAAGAAATCCACGATCAGAATCGACAACCCCAGAAGAATCACACACTGGTGATTGGTGCTGATGTTGAGTTATCCAGCCACGCAACCGATCCTCAGAAATTGATCGATGAAGTTACAAAGCACGATGGAGTATCGTTCTTGGCACATCCGCATGAATATGATCTGCCGATGTTCCATGAACCGGATATTTCCTGGGTATCCTGGGATGTGGAAGGATATACCGGGATTGAACTCTGGAATGGTTTTAGTGAGTTTAAAACCTATGCCAGGACTTTTCCCAAAGCGGTATTTTATGCTTTTTTCCCTGAATTCATGGCTCATAGTCCACATCCTCAAACTCTGCAAAAATGGGATGAGCTGCTGACAACCGGGAAAAAAATTTATGCTGTTGGCGGATCTGATGCTCATGCTTTGGATTTCCAAAAGGCTTTTTTCCGTAAAACTGTCCTGCCTTACGATTTTCATTTTTCAGCTATCAATAATCACCTCCTTGTCCAAAATGAGTTATCTGGAGATTTGGATATTGACAGCCGCCAGGTCTATTCTGCCTTGCAAAACGGTTGTTCCTTTATTGGATATGATTTGCCATCGTCAACTCGGGGTTTTCAATTCACACTTGAAAATGAAGATCGGGTAGCACAGATAGGTGAATCTATACAGCTCGTTCAGGGCGGTACTATTAGAATCCACACACCATCCAGGGCAGACATTGAGATAATTCATAATAATCATGTTATCCAATTCAGTGAAAACACATCAGTGGTTGTTAAAAACGTCACTGGACCGGGCTACTACAGGGTTCAATGCAAGATCGATTTTCTGGGACAAAAAAGGGGATGGATTTACAGTAACCCCATTTTTTGTGGAAAGTGAACCCAACATTCATGAATTACCTGTTTCGAATTACACTTCTGATAATTCGTTATAATTCATCATCATGAACGGAATGGACTTTATTGAGACCAGGATCAAACTTCTCATCGAGAGAAGCGCGTCTCTCATCCCTTGGACCGAAAAAAGGGTCGAGATTATGTCCAGGCTTAATGAAAGCATCCAGGTTACTTTGTTAAGTAAAGAGTCAGTCACTCCTCCACACCGGTTCATCATAAAAATGAATTCTAGAAATACAAAAACCTGGCAGAGTAATCCTTCATGGCATCAAGATCTTGAAGATGCTTATCATGCGATATTGACCGAATATGGAATTGAACAGGAGTTGACTCCTGACTTCACGCTGATAGTAAAAAACTCCTTGAGCGATAAAGAAATCGAGATTCTCGAATCTGAAAAACGGTCCCCCAGAAATGAAACCCATTCCGTTCTTGCTGCGGGTAGCTCACTACCCCTGTCAGAAAAAAAAGAGCATTGTCCGTTACTTTTATTTGGCGAAGATAAGGAAATCAATTTAAGTTTATCAGTGATTAATATTGGGCGGAGAAACACAAACGAAATCGTTATCGACGACATCAGGGTTTCTCGAACCCATGCTCAGATTCGGAAAACACCACAGGGGTTTTTTGTCTTTGATGCCGGATCTGCGGGAGGGACTTTTGTAAACGGCACGAGGGTGGATAAAAGGCAGCTTAATTCAGGCGATGTTATCTCTCTTGGAGGATACAAGTTTATATATTTAAATGAAGAAGCTGAGTGTGCATACCAGGAATCAGGGTCAACTGATCCCAGGGAAGAGAACACCTCCTTATGGTAGCAGCAATTCTTGTCCTTACGCTCCGAATCATCTTAATGCTGGTATTGTTTAGTTTCCTTGGTTGGACTATTTATACCCTTTGGAAAGATCTGCGTCTGAAGAGTTTTGCTGCCCAAATTCAGAAAGTGCCTGCCATTACCCTCATTGAACGTAGCGGGGTGAACGAGAACAAAGAAAACACTTTTTCGGTTTCCGAGATCACTATCGGACGGGAAGCAGGGAATACGCTTTGCCTTGATGATGATATTATTTCAAACCGCCATGCATCGTTAACCTTCCGTAACGGTCATTGGTGGATCGAGGATCTTTACTCGACTAACGGAACATACCTGAATGATGAAAAGGTCAGTTCGCCCACAATTCTCATTACCGGCGATGATTTGCACATCGGCAACCAGTTTTACGAGATTAGGATTACGGAAAACCAACCGTAAGGGAGACCAAATGAATCAAAAACCAGTATTGGCAGTAATCGGTGGGTCAGGGCTCTATGAATTTCCTGCCCTCGAAAAAGTTGAAAAATTATCGATCGATACTCCGTATGGAAAGCCAAGTGCTCCGATCATACTTGGAACCCTTGATGGAAAAAAGGTCGCGTTCTTAGCCAGGCACGGCATCGGGCACATTTACAACCCAAGTGAAGTGAATTATCGGGCAAATATCTACGCATTAAAGACACTTGGGATACAACAGATCATCAGCGTCAGTGCTTGTGGTTCGCTTCGCGAGGATTTTGTACCAGGTCAGATTGTTGTTCCTTCGCAATTATTTGATTACACCCATCTCCGTAAACGTTCCTTTTTCGAGGAAGGGTTGGTCGCTCATGTCAGTGTTG
>JALONF010000129.1 GCA_025455085.1 Ignavibacteriaceae bacterium | reverse complement strand
ACTTTTAGCGCCAGTTGAGGTTTCTGCGTGAACAAAAGAGCAAATAGAAATTCCCACATTCTTTTTTAAAGTATCTTCAAAAAGTTGAGGATCAATAGCACTTCCCCAGGGCATATTTACAACTACTGGCTCAGCTCCACAGCTTTCAACAATACTTTTCATCCTTCCACCAAAAACTCCGTTGATGCAAACAAGAATTTTGGAACCGGGTTCAACCAGGTTTACTAAACAGGTTTCCATTCCAACTGAACCCGGGCCAGAAACTGCAAATGTAACTTCATTTTTTGTTTGAAAGGCATACTTTAATAATTCTTTTATTTCATCCATAAGTTCGATGAATTTTGGATCGAGGTGACCGATCGTTGGTCTTGCCATTGCTTCTAAAACTCTAGGATGAACATTTGACGGACCGGGGCCCATTAAAATTCTTTTTGGAGGATAGAAAGATTTCATTTTAAATCCTTATTCAATTAGAGAAGCTTTCTTTAAAATCATTTTCAGTTCAATAAGCTGCGCTTCATTTAAAGACATAAGCGGCAATCGGGGATTACCACCAAAATATCCCATCATATCCATCGCTGCTTTTAATCCAGACACACCAAATTTTGCTGTCACTGCTCTGTTAACAGGGATCAATCTGTTTTGTAACTCTAATGCTTGGTTAAATTTTTTCTCACCGAATAGATTATATATCTTAGTACATTCATCGGGTGCGATATTAGCTAATGCCAGAATTCCACCAACAGCGCCACTTGAGAGACCGGAAAAAAGAACAGAAGCAGTACCCACAATTAGTCTGAAATCCGGATGAACATTTGCTGCTAATTCAGAAATTCTCGAAGAATTTTCAGTACTATCTTTGAGCCCAATAATGTTTGGATGTTCGGCTAACTTAATAAAGTACTATCTTTGAGCCCAATAATGTTTGGATGTTCGGCTAACTTAATAATTGTTTCCGGTTCGATATTTACATTGGTGAATTTAGGAACATTGTAAATTATGACAGGAATCATCACACTTTCTGCTACTTTTGTATAGTAGTTAAGAAATGTGTGGTGTTTCATTTCTGATTTGAAAAATGACGGAGTTATTATTAAAGCATAATCTGCTCCGGCTTCTGCTGCATCATTAGTAAGCGAGATAGTTTCTTTGATTGAATCCAGTCCGGTTCCGGCTATTATTATTCTGTTTGTGTGCTTCCGAATAGTTTTAATTACCTGAAGTTTTTCTTCCCTGGTTAAAAACACATTCTCTCCATTAGATCCGAAGAGAACATAACCGGATAAAATTTTCATTTCATATTTAATGAGATTTTCTAGGAACTTGTCAAAAGAAACTTCATCATCAATAAACGGTGTTGTTAAGGGTGGATAGATTCCTTTTAAAGTATCAGTCATAACTTATTGTATTAATTGATTTATATTATTTATTGAATAAGTTTTTTAATACAAATCCGACATTAGCAGGACGCTCTGCCAGTCTTCTTAAATACCACGGATACCAATGATTTCCGTAACTGATCAATGTTCGGATTCTGTATCCATCAGATGCCAGCTTATATTGTTCTGCAGATTTAATTCCATAAAGCATTTGAAACTCTAGTTTGTCTTTACACAGCCCAATACCAGAAGCTTCCGTTTTAATGTGCTCCTGAATATTCAAATCGTGAGTAGCAAAGGCAACTCTGATATCCTTTTCAATTATCGCTTTTAGTAAGAATCGTGATAACTCAATGTAGTTGTTATTAACCTGGGAAATCTTTTTAAATGCAACTGTGTCTGGCTCTTTATACGCACCTTTAACAAGTCTAATGCAGGGATTTATCACAACCAGAGATTTGATATCTTCCATTGTTCTATATAAGTAAGCCTGAAGACATAAACCTACATTGTTATGTTTTTCTTTGATCCTTTTATAAAAGTTAATTGTCGTATCAACATAAGAACTATCCTCGATATCAATAAAAATATTGTTATTAAGCTTGTGAGCTTTATAAGCTATTTGTAAGAATAACTCCACAGTTTTTGGAAATGATAAATCAAGACCTATGTGAGTCAGTTTAAGTGATAGTTCTACATCCAGATTCTCTTTGTCAATTCTATCTAACAGATCAATGTAGTGCTGAGCGTTTATTTCCGCCTCTTCCAAACTTGTTATATTTTCACCAAGATGAGTAAATGTTGTGGGGATATTATGTTTAAGAAGTTCCCGTGTAGCAAGAATAGCATCGTCAACAGATTCTCCGGGCATAAAGCGTTTAACTGCTTTTTGCACGAACTTCATTTTTGGAACTCGGTTTTTCAACCATTCATTTCGTGAAGCCCAAAGGAGTATGTTTCTACTTAAACTCATCAGACAATTAAAATTTGATTTACCTGTATAAAGATATTCATTTTTGACGAAAGGCCATTGAGACAAACCAGAATATAAATGCCGGTACAAGACCGGCACTTAAAATTAATCGATGGAAATAATTAATTGTTACATCGTGGGCCAGAGCCAACCGAATATCCCTCCAGTGAAGAGAGCGTAAATTAATCCATCAAACATAGATTTAAAAGTTGCTGCCCAATTTCGTTTATACCAGATGCTGTTCTGCAAAAGAGCTAAGCTGTATCCAACAAAAGCAGTAACTCCAGCAAAACGAAACACTGTAAGGTAATGCGCTCCTGGCTCAATTGCACGACCTGCAACATACGCAGCGAAAACTCCAACTATAATTGAATAGACAAACCAAAGGGACAGCTCTTTAGCCATATTTGGCGAACCGCTATTCATTATAGTCATCACACCAACAGGACCTTGCTTCATCTTTTCCAAGAATTCAGGCGAACCCATTTCTTTCATACTGTTAGCCTTTGGAAACATATAATCTCCCGGCGGGATATTGTTTTTACGTATATCATCCATCACTTGTTTTTCTGATGGAAATGCAACAAAGTCATTTTTGTGGTAGCCAAGCACCATATGAATGATTGAGCTGATTATGAATACTGCAACTGCTGATAGCAGTATTGGCAGCCAAAGAGAAAATATTGGAACTATTGCAACCATTGTATTGCCTCCAATTAGTGAATATAAATGTTAATTATCCCTCTGTGATTAAAATACTAAAAATGATTTGTTATTTGAAAGTTTGGAGTAGAAGTTATAGACGAAATTGTTTAGTGCCAACGTGGGGAGATCTGGATAAAAAACCCCCGCCAGTACTATTAAGCAGGGGTTGAGGAATGAAAAACTTTGAGATGGTTTTATTTTTTTTCTGCTTCTAAAAGTTCCACAGACTTCTTTGGATTTATAAGAGTTATACGTCCATCTTCACTTTTATCGGCACCATTTATAATCAAATTAATCAATTGAGTGGTTATGAGCGAATTATCAAAAGCCAACAGCTTTGCAGCAAGATTAACAACATTCGGTGAGGCCATTGATGTACCCGACATTTCAATTTTATCACCTCCCGGCAGGTAGCTGTCAACTTCAAATCCATTAGCGTGAACATCTACACTTTCACCAAAACTTGTGAAACCGGTTTCTTCGCCTGCCTGGTCAACTGCACCCACAGTTATCAAATTTGGCAGATCAAACATCGATGGGATAACTTCATCAAAAGTTACATCGTTATCAGAATTACCTGCTGCAGTTATAAATAATATTTCGGGAGCGCTTTTAATTGCATTGTAAAGCCCATCCTTGTATATATCAAAGATCTTACGAGTAAGCTGACTTCTCTCTTCGGCATCCTTTCCAATGCCATTGGCTTCCAGCATCCCTTCAATTTCTTTTAATGTCCAACCCCAACTCATATTAACAACACGCACATTATTGGCCTGAAAATATTTTACAGTCTCCATATAATTTTCAGCTGCTTTATTAGCGACTTCAACTGTTGGTGGAGCAGGAATGGAATGATGATCAAATGTTATTCTGGCAACCAGAACTTGAGCATAAGGGTTATTATTAATTGCAATTCCGGCAACGTGAGTTCCATGCACATACATACTGAATAATGCTAGTTCTTCTAAAAATGGTTTCGTATCCTCGGGATTCATAGTACTAATTTTTTTCTTCAATTCAGTTGCTTCGGGACTATCAATTGAAGCCTGAAGATCCATCAATCCTTTAATCTGCGATTTCATATTAGAATAATTCTTCAAATCAGCCTCAGTCATTGGATAGAGAAGGCGGGTGGTGTAATCTTCTTCCAATGAAAAAGCTACCCCATGCACATCATCAACAAACCCATTATTATCATTATCAATTTCATCAACTTTTTCATTAGTGTTTGCGAATACCTGATTTTTAAATACATCAACATCAACGCCTGAGTCCCATATTCCAACCATCACATTAGAAAGGTTTGTTACTTCGGAAAGATCAACGTCTCTATCTTTCCAGATGTCTTTCTTCTCTTTTTTATTAGCGTCTATATAATTCCCGAAAATTTCTACTGCATCCATCTTAAATGGTTCTATTAATTCGATGAATTTCCGGATTCCGATAAGCTGCACAGCAGCATCTCCACTAATGTTTTTTGTTTTCTCCACTGATGGATCAACTTGTGTCTGAATCATTCCCACGGCTACATTTTTACTTAGTATTTCGTAATTTCCTTTCAGTTGTTCAACATCATCCTGAACTACATCCCATGGAAGTGCATCAACTCTTGCTTTTAGATTTTTTCTGAATTCATTCCGGGTAATTTCTTGATCACCAGAATTATTTTTCTGCATCGCTTCGATAAGTGATTTGTCAACAATTCCGCTCATCAGTTTATCGGAAGGTTTCTCCTGTAACAAAAGAATCTTTTCGGTGTACTGCAATGCAGACTCTAAATTTCCTTCAAGCATATCAAGATTACGCAAAGTAGAATAATATCCTTTCAGTGTTGTTTTATCATCAATTAGATATTCATTAAGTGTATTTAGAATATCCTTTCTGACTTCTTTTGATAATGAGTTAAATTCATTTTCAGAAACTAAGAGTTCCGATGCTTTTATATCTGTGGCGTAAGTATAGCGAGGTAAATCATCAAGCTTGCTTATTTTTTTCTTTTCCTGAGCCTGATTTAATCCTGCAAACAATAATGTAAGGATTAAGACGAAATTTAATATTCCCGGGATGGTGTTTAAGCGATTCATAAATATATTCCTTTTTTTATAAGATTTAATCCGATGTGCCATGATATGATGTTTTGCAAACCAGCATTTAAAATATTTTACTTTTATGTTATTAAAATTAACGATTAAGCTATTCACTTAGAAAGTTCTAGTAAAATAATCCCCTCATAATGAAATTAAGTGGGGATTAAGTAGGAGGATGAATAATATCTACTAATAACTCATTTGCTCAGTTCTTCTTATTATCTCTTCCTGCAGTTCAGGAGTGAGATCAACAAAATAATCACTGTAGCCTGCGACACGGACAATTAAGTCCTTGTAATTTTCCGGATGTTTTTGTGCTTCTCGTAAAGTTTCAGCATCAACAACATTAAACTGTATATGATGTCCATCCATTTTGAAATAAGAACGAATGAGAGAGACTATTTTGTTAATCGATTCTTCTCCTTCAAATATCTGTGGAGAGAATTTTTGGTTAAGTAATGTTCCGCCTGTTCGCAAATGATCAATCTTAGCTGCAGATTTCAAAACTGCAGTCGGTCCGTTTACATCTGCACCTTGAACGGGAGAAATTCCTTCGGATACTGGTAGTCCGGAAAGTCTTCCATCAGGAGTTGCACAGGTCACACTTCCAAAATAAACGTGACTTGTTGTTGGAAGTAAGTTTATCCTGAAATGTCCGCCTTTGCTGTTTAGTCTTCCATCAATTGCTGAGAAATAAATTTCAAAAACTTGTTTGAGAATTTCATCAGCATAATCGTTGTCGTTACCATATTTTGGAGTTTCATTCAGCGACATATTTTTTAAGTCATCAAAACATTCAAAGTTTTTACTTATAGCAAACAGAAACTCTTCCATTGAAAACTTTTTCTTATCGAAAACATTATACTTTAATGAAGTTAGTGAATCAGTTACAGTTCCAACTCCAACTCCCTGTATGTAAGAAGAGTTATACCTGGCACCGCCGTTGTTGTAGTCTATTCCTTTGGAGATACAGTCATCAATAAATAAAGACATAAACGGGGCCGGGAGAAGTTCAGCATAAAGTCTTTCAATAATAACATTACCTTTAATCTTAACATCAGCAAAAAAGTTGATTTGTTTTTTGTATGCTTCGATCAATTCTTCAAAAGTTTGAAATGATATTGGATCTCCAATTTGGATACCGATTTGTTTACTTGTTTTAGGATCTACTCCATTGTTCAATGTTATTTCAAGAATCTTTGTGAGATTAAAATATCCTGTGAGGATATAACTCTCTTTTCCAAAAGCTCCAGTTTCGACACAGCCACTTGCGCCACCATTTCTTGCATCAATAATAGATTTACCTTGTCTTAGCATTTCTTGGATAATTGCATCAGTGTTAAATAAAGATGGTTGACCGTAACCGGTTTTAATAATATCCAAAGCTCTCCTCACCAATTGATCAGGATTTTTTCTGCTTATCTGAACCATCGAGCTTGGCTGAAGCAATCTCATTTCTTCAATCACATCAAGAATTAAATAAGTGAGTTCGTTAACAGCATCTTCACCTTTTTCATTTAAACCACCAACATTGATAAGACAAAAATCTGTGTACGTGTTGCTCTCCTTTGAAGTGACTCCAACTTTTGGAGGTGCTGGCTGATTGTTGAACTTAATCCAAAATGCCTGAAGAAGTGTTCTCGCCCCATCCTTATCAAGCAAACCTGATTCAATATCTCTTTTGTAAAAAGGATAAAGATGCTGATCAAGCCTTCCGGGATTGAATGAGTCCCACGTATTCAACTCAGTAATAACTCCAAGATGAACGAACCAATAATACTGAAGAGCTTCCCAAAAAGTTTTTGGTGCATTTTCTGGAACACGATCACAGATGGAACACGATCACAGATGCCTGCCAGAGTTTCAAGCTCATCTTTTCTTGCTTGATTACTTTCTTGTTTAGCAGCTTCATAAAGCTTCAAGCTGTATCTTTTTGCAAAGCTGATTAGAGCATCGGCTGCGATATCCATTGCAGTTAGTTCTTCTCTTTTGAACAAAGCTTGCGAATCGTTGTAAAAATCAAGCGAATCAATTGAAGCTTTTATTTTCTCCTTAAATTCTTTCATTCCCATTTTATAAATCTTATCATCGAGCACAGTATGACCGGGGGCACGCTGTTCCATAAATTCAGTAAACACTCCGGCTGAGTATGCAACTTTCCATTGCTCATCCATTTCACTTAATATTCTATCTCTCATCGATCTTCCGTTCCAAAAAGGTATTACCTCTTCGAACTGATATTTTCTCGTTTCTTCATCAACTTTAAATGAAATCTTTTCACGGTTGTTAAGAATATCAAAATCTTCAAGGCTATGAGTGCAAAGCTCAGGATACGTTGGAGTTGCCTTTGGTGATGGACCTCTTTCACCAACTATCAATTCATTCTCGCCAAGGTAAAGTTCTTTGTGCTCAAGAATGTATTTAAAAGCTTTAGACCTTGCGACAGGAACAGAACATTTTCCAGATTCACCACTCGAGTAATATTCAGTAAGAAGTCTGGCTCTTTCAATAGAAATAGTTTCTTCAGTGCTAAGACTTTGTTCACGGAGTTTTTTAATCCGCTCGTTCATTATTAACCCCCGATTTTTACTTTGCATTTTAGGTCATTAAAAATCTGCTGAATGTTTTCCATACTTTTTGATGTAGGCGATTCAGTCTTAATCATTTTATTTTCTTTGCCATACTTAGTGTACTTACCTTCGCCAGCACGATGATACGGTAGAAGGTTAACTTCGATAACATTGTTAAGATAGGAAACAAAACCGCGTATTGCCATAAGATTTTCATTTGTGTCAGTAAGTTCAGGAACAATGGGAATCCTTATTATTATTTTTTTGCCAAGCTGATTCAGCTCATTGAGGTTTTTTAAAATAACTTGATTGGAAACGCCGGTAAAATTTTGATGATCATCATCGCTCATCAATTTTAAATCGTATAAGAATAGGTCAGTGTTATCAGCAATTTTATTTAATATATCTGTAGATGCATAGCCGCTTGTATCGACTGAAGTATGAACTCCGTTAGCTCGGCATTCTTTAAGTAATTCAGCTAAGAATCGTGGCTGCATCAAAGGCTCGCCGCCTGAAAAAGTTACTCCTCCATTGGATTCTTCATAAAAGATTCTGTCCTTGATAATTTCTTTCATTAATTCATCCACAGAAATTTCCATCCCAACTTTATCTTTGTCCATTGAGAAAGATTGGTCGAATCCACGTCTTAGATTACAACCATCAAATTTTTCAGGAAGGATTTTATGGCTTTCAGGATTATGGCACCACCAGCATCGGAGTGGACACCCTTTAAAGAAAACAGTTGTACGAATTCCGGGACCGTCGTGAATGGCGAATCTTTGGATGTTGAAAATTATGCCGTGAGTTGAATCTGTCATTTTTCAAGTAAAAAATATTACTTCAAAAATAACTAAAAATCTTTGTCTTTATGTTAGTTAGAAGAATTGAAACTTTTGAAAAGTCAGTACACCCGTAGGGATTCGAACCCCAAACCTTCTGATCCGTAGTCAGATGCTCTATCCAATTGAGCTACGGGTGCA
>JALONF010000128.1 GCA_025455085.1 Ignavibacteriaceae bacterium | reverse complement strand
ACTGAACATTTCTTAACGCACAATCCACAGCCTTCACATATTTCATTGTCAATTGAAAAAGTTAACAATTCCTTACAAACACCTGATGAACATTTTCTATCGTATAAATGTTCTTCATATTCGTGACGGAAATATCTTAATCCTGACAGAACAGGATTTGGTGCAGACTGTCCTAATCCGCAAAGAGAAGTATCACGAATTACATCAGCTAATCTTTGTAAATGAATCATTCCTTTAAATCTTTGTAATTGATCAAGTTTGTTTCCATCATTTCCGTAACGCTTTGGTATTCGTTCAATTATTTCAAGCATTCTTTTTGTTCCTTCACGGCAAGGGACACACTTGCCGCAGCTTTCTTCCTGTATGAATGTTAAAAAGTATTTTGCTACATCAACCATACAGGTTTCTTCATCCATCACAACAAATCCCCCTGAACCCATCATTGCACCGACCTCCTTCAACGATTCATAATCAACAGGAGTATCAATTACACTTTCAGGTAAACATCCTCCTGATGGTCCGCCGATTTGCACAGCTTTAAATTCTTTTTTATCTGGAATTCCTCCGCCTATTTTGAAAACAACATCACGAAGAGTAACACCCATCGGAACTTCAACCAATCCAGTGTTTTTAATATTACCACTCAATGCAAAAACTTTTGTGCCTTTTGATTTTGCTGTTCCGACCGAAGCAAATTTTTGTGCACCCATTAAAATTATCGGAGCTACATTCGCAAATGTTTCAACATTATTTATTACAGTTGGTTTGCCGAATAATCCGGCATCTGTTGGATACGGAGGACGTGGTTTCGGCATTCCTCTTCTTCCTTCAATTGATCCAATGAGTGCGGTCTCTTCTCCACAAACAAATGCACCTGCACCTTTTTTAATTTTTATGTGAAGAGAGAATCTGCTGTTGAGAATATTGTCGCCAAGGATTCCGTACTCTTCGCATTTTGCAATTGAGTTTTGCAATCTTTCTATTGCAAGAGGATACTCAGCACGACAATATATATAAGCTGCTGTTGCACCTATTGCATAAGCTCCAATCATAATTCCTTCAATTACACGGTACGGATCACTTTCAAGTAGTGAACGATCCATAAAAGCGCCTGGATCCCCTTCGTCTGCATTGCATATTAAATACTTCTGATCAGATTTTTGTTTTGCTGCAAGCTCCCATTTTTTGCCTGTCGGAAATCCACCACCGCCTCTTCCTCTTAACCCGGATGCGAGTATTTCTCTGACAACTTCTTCCGGTTTCATTAGTCTTAAAACTTTATCGAAAGCTTTGAATCCGCCGTTAGCAAGGTATGCATCAATTGAAGCAGGATTAACTATTCCGCAATTCGCTAGTACAATTTTCTGCTGATTTTCAAAGAAAGGAACCTGCTTTAAGCTGATAACACCATTTGATTTTCCGTGAGTGCCGAGAACTTTCTCCTTATAAACTTCTTTGTCAATTAAAGTTGTTTTAATTAATCGCGGAACATCTTTCACAGTAATTTCCTGGTAAGATATTCTGTCTTTACCGGGAAGTTTAATATCAACGATCGGTTCAACCGCGCAGTAACCAATGCAACCAGTTCCTTCAATTGTTGCATCGATGTTTAATTTTTTTAATTCAGCTTCGATGGTTTCCTTAACTTTAGCAGCACCTGAGGCAAGTCCGCAAGTTCCCATTCCAATCATAATTATGGGGTGATCGTGCTCTTCATATTTTAATCTTTTGCGAAGCGAAGTTATTTCGTGTTCACATTTATCATCATGATGGCAGAGCGGTCCCTCAGTGCAGCACTGAATAAAGTGCTCACAAGGTTTATCAGTTGTGTGCCAGCATTTTTCGCAGCAGAGTTGATTGAAATCTTTCATTGTGCAACCTCCTCTGCTTTCTCAATTTTTTTTGCAGTTTGATATTTCTTAAGAATTTTAGGAATATCCTTTACAGAAATTCTTCCGTGATAATCTTCATTAACCAAAATTACGGGAGCTATTGAACAAGCTCCGATACAGTTAACAACTTCAAGAGTGAATTTTTTATCGCGGGTAGTCTGACCAGCTTTTATTCCGAGTTCTGTTTCAAGAGCATAAAGAATGTTAGCTGAATTCTTCACGTGACAGGCAGTTCCTCTGCAAACGCGTATTACATTTTCACCCAGTGGAGTTAATCTGAATTGATTATAAAAAGTAGCGACTCCGTAAACCCGGCTCAATGGAACCTTAACAAAGTCTGAAATATCTCTGAGAGCATTCTCCGGAAGGTAGCCGTAAATTGATTGAATATCCTGAAGAAGCGGAATTAAACTGCTTCTGTCATTAATTTGATAGTTTTCAAAGACCTGGTTGTGCATTTTTTCCTCAAAAGTTGATTTCGTAATCGCCAATACTAATTCATTTAAGATGCCATTGGTTGAAGAAAAAAAGTTGATACTAAGTTAAAATTTCAAATCAACATTCTACAATAGCAATTGATTTTTCTTGCTTTTGAGAAGGTATTTATTGAAAGATGGAAAGTAAATGTGCGCTGTATCAAATGTTAAAATTAATTATTTGCAATAGTGCTTTTTGTTAGATAAACATTATGCTTTACAAGACAGTAACTTCTTCAGTAAAAGGCAGAATGGAGCGTGAGATTGTATGATTTAAAAATGAAGTAAGCACTCCATAATTAATTATTGGTATGTTCAGCAACTTTGCCTGCTTAACTTTAGTATGAATAATTTTATTTGAAATCGAACAACCATCACAATGAACAATAAGGTTGTAATCCGAAAGGTTATCCGGGAAACCGCAGCCGTTGGAATAATCAATCTGTAATTTCTTTTTTGAATAAAGTTTTAGCCACTCCTGAATTTTTATTTTGCCAATTTCATACTCCTGCAAATGATTATTACAACCTTCTGAAATTAACACTTTATCGCCGTTTTCTAGTTTCTCAATTTTTTTTATCCCTTTTACAAATTCAGAGAGGTTTCCTTGATGTCTAGTCATAACAATCGAGTATGTAGTTAACTTTACACTTTCGGAAATTTCTTCAGCAACCTGCCTGATAATATGGCTATCTGCAATTACGAGTTCAGGTGGATTTTTTAGTTTTATAAGTGAACTTGCCAACTCATATTCTTTAACAACAACTTTCACTATATCCTCACCAAGTTCTTCCTGAATTTTTTTGATCTGTGATTTAAAAACACTTCCATGCAATTCATCGAGATTATCAGGAACAACCAGTACCACCACATCTCCTTCAGTAACAAGATCTTTAATTAGAGGAGTTTTTTTTTCACCAGGCAGCAGGTGAACTAATTTTTTCTTGAAGTTTTCGATACCAGCATTTTCCTTGCAGGATAATTCAAAGTGGGTAACTTCGAGCGCTTCAAGCTCTGTGAGCAAATTGGAATTAATTCCGAATTCAATCTTATTGACAGCAACAAGAAAAGGAGTCTTTAATTTTTGAAGATTAGTAATTAAATCGGTTTCATTTTTATCAAGCTGATCTCTTGCATCCAAAACCAAAATGGCAAAATCGGCAGATGAAATTGCTTTGACTGTTCTATTAAGTCTCTTCTTATCAAATTCATTATCATCAATGCCTGCTGTATCAATGATGACAACCGGTCCATAAGGTAAAAGTTCGACTGCTTTGCTTACAGGATCAGCTATTGTTCCTGGGATCTCATTTACAACGAAAAGTTCCTGACTTACAATGCGGTTAATCAGCAATGATTTACCAACATTCTTTCTGCCTAAAATCGCTATGTGAAGCTTATCTGCTTCCCCTGCCTTGATCATTCGATAAATGTAAGTTAGTTCTTAATCGACGTTTTTATTCACGTGTTTGACAAAAACTATTCCATCAATCATGATCAAGGAAAACATTGAAAGCATTGAGATTTAATCTTCATCTATCTTTAGCACTCTAAAACTATATCACTAATAATAATATTCTTCTCTATTTTTAGAAATCCTGATTGGGATAATTACAATTGCAACCCTGTTTTCGATGTTGGTTATTCGGAGAAATCTTTTAATAAACTTCATCTTGTTGAAAGCTTTTCGCTTGCCTGGCAGCTACGGCTTGATTATAAATGATCAATCCGACCTGTTTAATTTAGATAGCCCCTTGGAATTTTTATTGATTTCTAATCGTAGGGTTTGTCACCTGCAACCAATTGCGGACTGGATTCCAAAAGTAATAGTACTTGGTTAGCGATAGAGATAGAATATGAGACTGGGCATATGCTATCTTATCTGCAATTACTTTTGACTCCTTTCATTTGCAAACCTCTGCCTCTGCACTGAACCATTCCGACAAGTAAAATGCTAATATCGACGGAAATCGAATTTTGTGTCATAAAGATGGCCACTTTTTCGACTAATACACCATTAAGGTCGATAGTTTGACTAATCAGTATCAGGTAACATTGACTTAATCTTCCATTGCAATAGTGGCGACGCCAACTTAAGTTTGACACGTCAATACATGTTAAACTATTAAAGAGGTTCTATTTGAAGTCATTAATAATTGTGTTTTTTACATTAGCAATCGGTGCATTGGTTGGCTTTACCGTGTTAAATGGAGAGAAAAATGTAGAAAATGAGCGAATTTTAATCGAAGAATTCGTTCCTGTGACGGTAAAAGAAAACACCGTTAATACTTCAGCGGTTAGACTTATTGATCGTGGAACTCTAAAGGCATCCTGGTATGGTCCGAAGTTTCACGGCAGAAATACAGCTAACGGAGAGGTTTATGACCAAATGGCGTTAACTGCAGCTCATAAACATTTAAGCTTCGGAACGCTTTTAAAGATCACAAACCCAAAAAATGGTAAATCAGTAATTGTGCGGATAAATGACAGAGGACCCTACATTGAAGGCAGGGAACTTGATCTATCAAAGGGTGCGGCAATAGAACTTGGAATACTTGAAAAGGGTGTTGCCAGAGTTAAAGTTCAGGAAGTTGCTCTAGGTGAGAATTATAATCCCACAGTTACGGTTAATTAAAATCATCAAATCTTTTCAGCCCGGCCCGGTCTTTTTATGATCGGGCTTTTTTATTCCATATTATCACTGTCCATCGTTAAATTTACCATAAATAAATTGAAGAACTTGAAAAAATTAAAATGAACAAACTAAATCTTGGTTGCGGTAAGGACATAAAAGACGGCTACATCAATCTCGATATTGTTGACTATGGTGGAAATATGATCCACAATATTAATTCCTTTCCCTATCCTTTCGAAGAGAATTATTTTGATGAAATTTATGCCTCCCACGTTCTGGAACACCTGAATAGTTTTCACCATACAATATCAGAGATATATCGTATTCTTAAACCAAACGGCATACTGACTGTATATGCACCTTTCTTTTTGAATACAAAATACTTCGGCGAACCGGATCATAAAATTCCATTCTCAATCCGCACATTTGATAATTATGAATTTATTGGAAATCGGCAACTGAAGTTTTATGAAAAATGGAAGCTCAATCACAGAACTAACTACGAAGGTAAAGCACAATTCGAAGTTCTGGAAAAAAAATTCATTACTTCGCACTTTGCTCTTTTAAAGTGGATGGATTTCTTCGTGAACCTTGAACCCGTTATTTATGAAAGGTTCTTCGCGGGTATTTTCTCACCTGAAGAAGTATTCTTTAAATTAAGAGCAATCAAATAAATCTTATGATTAGCCTTTTTTTCTAATCACTTCAGCAATCAGCCACAGCCATCCTATCAGAAAGCATACTCCGCCAACAGGTGTTATCATTGCAAAAAAACGTATACCCGAAGTTGAGTAAACGTAAAGTGAAAACGAGAAAAGAATTATCCCGGCCAGAAGGAATATTGAGGCAATTTTACCTTTGATAGAATTATTTAATGAAAGGACTAAAAGTACTATCGTATGAAAGAATTGATATAAGACACCTGTCTTATAAACTTCAAGCATTTCAGCAGATAATTTTTCCCTTAATCCGTGAGCACCAAAAGCACCTATTACTACAGCGGTAAAACCCGAAACCGCAGAAATTATTATCCACATTTTTTTATCGTTCATTTCAATCCTCAATTGCATTGAATAGTTGAGTGTAAATTCTTTAAATTTGTTTGCAATTTAATCAAATAAAAAAAGAGATATGAAAACATTACAAAAGCTTATTCTCCCAG
>JALONF010000127.1 GCA_025455085.1 Ignavibacteriaceae bacterium | reverse complement strand
AGTAAAGAGTAATCGTCACTGCGGTTATTTAGTGATACACCAAACTTGTTGTTCTCTTTCATCCAGTTGAAATCTTTTTCAATGTTAGACGCGTTTATAACAAGTAAAAATTCTTTGTCAGATATTTTATAAACGAGAAGATCATCAACTATACCACCATCAGGATAGCACATTGCAGAATACTGCACCCTTCCTGGATAAAGTTTTGATGCGTCATTAATTGTTATATGCTGAACAAATTCAAGTACTTTATCTCCCGTTACAAATACTTCGCCCATATGAGAAACATCAAATACACCAACTGAATTACGAACAGCTTTGTGCTCAGCAATTATAGAGGAATACTGAATAGGCATTTCATATCCGGCAAACTCCACCAGCTTTGCGCCCAGTTTCTTGTGAATATTATTGAATGTAGTTTTTTTCATTTAGTTACCCCACTGAAATAGTTTGATTAAGAATTTTTAGTTTACTTTTTAAGTTTTTTCCAGTCACTTAGAAATTTTTCAAGTCCGATATCTGTCAAGGGATGATTGAACATTTTTTTAATGACATCAAAAGGAATTGTGCAGACGTCAGCTCCGATTAGTGCTGATTCTACAACGTGCAGCGGATGTCTTATACTGGCAACCAGCACCTGTGTTTTAAAATTATAATTTCTGTA
Source organism: Ignavibacteriaceae bacterium (assembly GCA_025455085.1). GTDB lineage: Bacteria > Bacteroidota > Ignavibacteria > Ignavibacteriales > Ignavibacteriaceae > IGN2. Next base: position 5,510 of record JALONF010000127.1, on the reverse strand, counting down.
AATCTGGACTATCTGCGAAATTAAGTCCATACCATCTGTACTTATATCATCTAGTCTTCCCACAAAAGGACTTACATAGGTAGCTCCTGCCTTAGCAGCAAGTATTGCCTGATTTGGAGAAAAGCAGAGCGTAACGTTTACCTTAATTCCTTCACCTGTCAGTGTTTTACAGGCTTTTAATCCTTCTTTTATAAGTGGAATTTTCACTACAATATTTTTATGGATCGATGCAAGCTCTCTTCCTTCTTTAACAATTCCATCGTAATCTGTTGATATAACTTCAGCACTTACAGGTCCATCAACAATTTTGAGGATTTCATCAAGCAGTTTTATAAAATCTTTTCCTTCTTTAGAAACAAGAGAAGGATTTGTTGTTACGCCGTCAAGAATACCAAGGGCAGCCGCTTCTTTAATTTCGTCAATGTTGGCTGTGTCGATAAAAAATTTCATGGTTTTGCTCCAATTCAGATTTTTAGATAATTAAAACTAATCAAATTCTTGGGTTAAATCATGCCCTGTTTTAGCTGAATAAAATTCAAAAGTATCTGCTGACATGCTCGCATCTTCCCTTAAAGTAATTTTTACAAGATATTTAAGCTGAAGCTTGAATAAAGACTTAATCTTTCCTTCTCTGATTTTAGCAATGGTTGATGGATGAGATTTTATAATAATACTTCTTTCGCGGGATTTTCTTCTAAACTTTTTCAACCAGCTTTCTAAATCGTAAACAAGATGAGAACTTTTTGTCAGCAAACCTGTGCCGTGGCATTCAGGACAGACTTCCTTTATTGCCTGAACAATGTTTTGTCTGATTCGCTGTCTTGTAATTTGGATCAAACCAAAATCAGACATCGGAAGCACAGATACTTTGGCTCTGTCTTTTCTGAATTCCTTCTTCAATTCATCATAAACTTTTTTCCGGTTCTTATCATCTTCGAGATCAATAAAATCCACTACTATAATTCCCCCGATATCTCTCAGACGAAGCTGTCTTGCAATTTCTCTTGATGCCTCAAGATCTGTTTTAAGTGAGTTAGTTTCCTGATCTTTGCTCTTTGCATATTTCCCGCTGTTAACATCGATAACTACCATCGCTTCAGTATGTTCTATGATAAGATAGCCACCGCTGGGAAGTGAAACTTTTCTTCCCATCAAAGTTTTAATTTGCTCTTCAACTTTGAATGTATTGAATATGCCATACGTTGATTTATATAGTTCAACTTTTTCTGCGATGGCTGGTTGAACAAGCTCCAGATAATTTTTTATTTCCTTATGAAGTTTTTTTGAATCGACAAATATTTTTGATATATCAGAATTAAAAAGATCGCGGATAACACTTACAGTTGTATTCAAATCCTGGTAAACAAGTGCAGGTGGAGTTTGAGATTTTGCTTCTTTCTCAATCTTCTCCCAGGTTTTCATAAGATTCTTAAGGTCATCTTTAAGAATTTCTTCATCCTGCTTTGCCGCTACTGTCCTGATAATCAATCCATAATTTTCAGGAACGATTTGACGGGCAATATGTCGGAGTCTTTTACGCTCTTTAAAGTCGTATATCTTTTTTGAAATGCCAACTTTATTATCATAAGGAAGAAGCACACAGAATCTGCCCGGGAGCGAAACTGATGACGTTACACGCACACCTTTATTGCTAACAGGTTCTTTAATAATCTGGATAAGGATTTCCTGTCCCTTTTTCAGGGTTGGAATTTGCGGTTCGGTTCTCTTCGGTTCAGTTTTGGCCTGGGTAGAAACATTTTCATTACCTTCCTCATCTTCATCCACATCGGTATCTTCATCTCCAAGCATATCCTGGAGCTGCTGTGTTCTTTCACCGATGTCTGAAAAATGAAGGAAGGCATCGTGCTTCATTCCAATGTCGATGAATGCAGCACGAATTCCGGGAAGAACTCTTGCAATTCTTCCGAGATAAATGTCTCCCACCATTCGGCGGTTTTCAGGATAGTCTACAAAAAAGTCGGCTAAATTTCCATCTTCCGTAATGGCAACGCGTGTTTGCGAGGAAGTGGAGTTGATAATAATTTCTTTTACCATTTGGTCCAAACTCACTTAATGAAATAAAATATTTCATTGAAAATCTTTTTAAAAACAAAAAGCCCTTCCGCAGATTTTTATACTCTGCCAAAAACACAAAACCAAGCAAGAGTAAAAACAGATTGAAGTAAAATATTTCAATTTGCATAATGAGCTTTTCGACTAAAATTAATTACGAAAAATTCTTTTAATGAATAATATTTGGAGACAGTATACTCTAAGGATCTGTTTTCTGTCTTCTTATTTTAATAAATCTTTCCTGCTGAGAGAGAGTTTACCGTTTTCAATCTTAATGAGCTTTACGGTTACCTTGTCTCCGACTTTAAAGTAATCACTTACTTTCTCAACTCTTTTGTTATCTATCTGGGAAATATGAAGTAGTCCTTCCTTTCCCGGGATAATTTCAACAAACGCACCGAAATCCATTAACTTGGTAATAACGCCCTCGTAGGTCTCGCCAATCTCAGGAGTAGCTGTCATTTTTTTAATATACTCTTTACACTTAACTGCATTCTCTTTATTCGGCGATGCAATATTAACAGTTCCGTCTTCCTCTATGTTAATCTCAACACCGAATAGACGCTGCATTCCCTGAATTGTTTTTCCACCCGGACCAATTATTAATCCGATCTGGTCCTGCTCGACTTTCATTGAAATCAATCTTGGTGCGAATTCAGAAAGCTGTTCGCGTGGCTTTTCAATTGCCTGATTCATTATTCCGAGAATGTGAAGTCTGCCTTCGCGTGCTTGCTGCAGTGCTTTTTCCATTATCTCAAATGATATTCCCTGGATTTTTATATCCATCTGAAAAGCTGTTATTCCATCAGCAGTGCCGGCAACTTTAAAATCCATATCACCGAGATGATCTTCATTTCCAAGAATATCAGAAAGAATTGCAAACCTATCCCCTTCCTTAACCAATCCCATTGCAATACCGGCAACACTTTTACTAATTCCAATTCCTGCATCCATCATTGCGAGAGAACCTGCACAAACAGTTGCCATAGAAGATGAACCATTTGATTCAAGAATATCAGAAATAACGCGAACGGTGTAAGGGAAGATTTCTTCGCCCGGAAAGACCATCTTCAGAGCTCTTTCAGCAAGGTTGCCGTGTCCGATTTCTCTTCTTCCAACTCCGCTCATTCTTCCAACTTCGCCAACGCTGAATGGCGGGAAGTTATAGTGAAGCATAAATCTTTTTGTGTACTCTTCCCGCAGACCATCAATAATCTGCTCATCGTTTTTAGTGCCCAGAGTTACAGTAGTTAAGCTTTGTGTTTCTCCTCTTGTGAATAAAGCTGATCCGTGAGTTCTCGGCAAAACTCCCAACTCAATTGTAATTGGCCTGACCTGAGTGGTGTTTCTTCCATCAAGACGAATGCCTTCAGTTAGAATTCTTTCCCGCATTAATTCTTTCTCAAGATCGTGAAGTATGGAAGCGATAGCATTTTCCTGCTCAGGAAATCTTTCTGCAAGTGCTGATATAACTTCTTCCTGGAGCTGCTTATTTTTTGCTGCTCTTTCTTCTTTGGCAAGAACTGAGTGAACAATATCTTTAAATTTCTCGCCTGCGAGTTCAAGTACTTCTTTCTTCAACTCTGCATCAAATGTTTTTGTTTTGATCTCCCACTTATGCTTACCAGCTTCACTTCTGAGATCATTCTGAAGTTCAACAAGCTTTTTAATTTCAGCTTGTGCAAATCTGAGTGCATTAAGAAGATCATCTTCGTTTAACTCTTTCGACTCACCTTCGACCATGATAATTGAATCGCTGGTTCCTGCAACAACCAGTTCGAGATCACTCTGCTCGATTTCCGAATGAGTTGGATTTACAATTAACTGCCCATTTATTCTTCCAACACGAACTTCAGCTATTGGTCCGTCAAATGGAATATCAGAAATTGCTAATGCTGCAGAAGCTCCTACTGCACTGAGTACATCTGCATCATTCTGTCCATCATAAGAGAGAACGAAAGCTATAACCTGAGTTTCGTTCATAAAACTTTCGGGGAACAAAGGTCTGATGGGTCTATCAATTAACCTCGAACTGAGAATTTCCTTTTCAGTAGGTCTGCCTTCTCTTTTAATAAATCCGCCGGGAAACTTTCCAGCAGCAGATGTCTTCTCCCTGTACTCAACCTGCAATGGGAAAAAATCCTGATCTGCTTTTACTTCTGTTGATGCAACCGCAGTAACAAGAACCATTGTATCGCCGTAGCGAACCATAACAGAACCGTTAGCCTGTCTTGCGTATCTTCCTGTTTCAATCGAAAATACTTTGCCACCAATTTCGACTTCCTTTTTAACTATCATTTCAATTTCCTTACTTTCTTATGTTCAAATCTTTAATTATTGCTCTGTATCTCTCAATATCTTTTTTCGTCAGATAGTCAAGGAGCCTTCTTCTTTTACCAACCATCATCATCAATCCTCTTCTTGAATGATGATCTTTAGCATGAGCATTAAAATGCTCTGTCAGATCGTTGATTCTCTTTGTCAGAAGAGCGATCTGCACTTCAGTTTTACCTGAGTCTTTTTCGTTCCCGCCGTACTTCTTTATGATTTCGGCTTTTTCGTTTTTTGTCATTTTATTTAATCCTTATTATTAGTTATACGATATAATCCCAGAAGCTATCCGCCTGAGGCTGATAAACCGGGATCAATTAATTAGTTTACTTAAAATTTCTTTTCCTGTCTCTTCGTCTTTTTTCATCTGGATGATAAGCTCATCAACCGAGTTAAACTTTTCTTCATCCCTTATTTTTTTAACCAGATTAACCTGCATAATTCTATCATAAATATCTCTATCAAAATCAAAGATATAAAATTCAGGGATTACATCTCCATCTTTATGAAATGTTGGCCTGCTTCCAAGACTTAACAAACCAAAATGTTTTTCATTTTCAACAATACATTCGGCCGCATAAATTCCTTTTGCTGGAATAAGCTTGTCCTCATCTTCAACCGAAAGATTTGCAGTTGGAAAACCAAGCTTCCTCCCTCTGCCATCGCCCCGAGCAATTTTTCCTCTAAAGGAATAGAGTCTGCCAAGCATTTTTCCTGCTTTAACAACATCACCGGCCAGAAGAGAATTTCTAATCTTCGTACTGCTGATAGTTTCACCTTCAACAGAATATTCCGCGATCAGGGTTACGGCAAAACTAAACTTATTTCCTAATTCCTGAAGTATATGAAAATCACCGTCTCTGCCTTTTCCAAAATGATGGTCATATCCAATAACAACTTCCTGCAAACCGATACCATCAACAAGATATTTTTTTACGAACTCTTCAGGACTCTGTTTCGAAAATCCTGTCGTAAAATTAATTACGAAGAGATTTTCCAGGCCAAGCTGTTCTAATATTACAGCTTTCTCGTTAAGCGTACTTAAAATCTTAACATCATTTCTTCCGGGAAGAACTTTCCTTGGATGAGGGTCAAATGTGAGCAGA
>JALONF010000126.1 GCA_025455085.1 Ignavibacteriaceae bacterium | reverse complement strand
TTCCTTCAATTCTGTCTTTAGTACCGATGAACAATATGTCAGCTTCAGGTTTCATTACTCTAATCTGTTCAGCAACTGCAACTGCAGGGAAAAGATGACCACCCGTACCACCGCCAGCAAATAAGAATTTATATTTATTCTCGATATTGCTCATCTGTTAATTCCTTTAAAGGAATTTTCTTCAGGCACATAAACAACACCGTTCTGCCGGAGATGATTTGTGAATGCGATGTCAGAGAAAAATCAGTGAAGTTCCGCCATAACTAATAAACGGCAGCGGCAGACCTGTTGTCGGCAGAACACCTGTTGTAACAGCAACATTCACAAAAGCATAAAAGACAATCGAAATTGTAATCCCAAAAGCAAGCAGCTGACCGAACTGATCCTTGGTTTTTTTAGCGACCAATATTCCACAAACTAAAAGGATGAGATAAGCAAGCAGAACTAGTATCGAACCAATCAATCCAAACTCTTCACCGAGAATTGCAAAAATAAAATCTCCATAAGCTTCGGGCAGGAAAAGGTTGCTTTGCATGCTGTTGCCTATTCCAACTCCAAATATTCCCCCGCTTCCGAGACTGTATAGTGCCTGCTTAACCTGGAAATTCAAATCTCCACCGTTGGTTACAGAATTCACATAAGAAAATATTCTTGATCTTGAATGAGGGAAAATCATAGCAGCAGCTCCTATCACAATTCCGCTTATAAGCATCGATGCGAGAATATGTCTGAACTTTGCCCCCCCTGCATAAATCAGCACGAGTGAAATAAGTATCAACATAATGCCGCTGCTGATATTTGGCTGCAGCATTATTAATCCTGAAATGACAATTATCCAAATGAAAAAGTAAATGAATCCTTCGCGGTAATTATCAATTACATTTGTTTTCGCTTCAAGCAGAACAGCAAGGTGAATAATAAGAGCAAGCTTAGCCATATCAGCTGGCTGGATTGAGAATATCCCAAAATTCATCCATCTACCTGCACCTTTAATATCGGGGGCAAATATTAAAGTGATTACCAGAAGTAATGTTATAACTATCATTACTGGTTTGCTTAATCGTCTATAGTACTCATAAGGAATAAACGCAAAGAGTATTATTGCTCCGATTCCGAGAACCACTTTAAATAGATGAGAGTTGAACAAATAGAAAACGCTGTCAAACTTGAATATGCTGTATGCACTGCTTGCGCTCATGACCATAGTCAAGCCGAGCAGCATAAGTGCAAAAACATCAAAAAATATTGTCAGGCCAAGTTTTTTCATTATAGTTTGTTAACTGCCTCTTTAAATACTTTACCGCGATGTTCATAATTATTGAACATATCAAAGCTCGCACAAGCAGGTGAAAGCAGCACAACATCACCTTTTATGGCTTCCCTGCTTGCACTTTTTACCGCATCTTCCATTGTCTTTTCCAATTCAACTTTCACATCTTTGTGAAAAAAGTTAAAAACTTTTTCTGCGGAAGAACCGATCGCATAAATCCTTTTCACTTTTTGAAGGACCAGATCTTTTATCTGTTCGTAATCATTTCCTTTATCCTGACCGCCAAGTATCAGCAGGATTGGTTCATCAAAACTTTTTAATGCATACCATACAGAATCCACATTTGTTGCTTTGGAATCATTGATATATTTGACTCCATCAATTTCTCTAACGAGTTCAAGCCGATGTTCAACACTTTCAAAGGTTTGTAGTCCATTTACTATTCCGGCATTATCCAGATTGAAGATCTTTGCGGCACAGATAACTGACATAGCATTTGCAAGGTTGTGTTCACCTCTGATATTTATATCGTTTCTCAAACAGCGAAAACTTTCTTTACCGTTCAGCTTGAATACTACCTCTCCGTCAGTATAAAAGCAGCCATCCTTTTGCTCTTCACTTAATGAGAAGAAAAATGATTTGCTTTTATGGCCGGATAAGTATTTCATAATAGCATTGCTGTCTTTATTAAGTATTAGAAAATCCTTTGCATCCTGGTTCTCATAAATTCTTTGTTTAGATAAAGAGTATTTCTCAATACTGTTTTCGTATCTGTTTAAATGGTCTGGAGTAATATTTAATATAATTGCTGCTGCTGGCTTAAAATTATCTATCAGGTCCAGTTGAAAACTTGAAACTTCAAGAGAAACAAATTCACCTTCCTTCACATCCAGAACTACTTCGCTGAACGCTACGCCGATGTTACCAGCTACGTGAGTTTTATAACCGCAATTATTAAAAACGTGTCCGCACAAACTCGTGGTGGTTGTTTTACCATTAGTTCCCGTAATTGCAATTATTTTCCCTTTACAATAATGATAGGCGAACTCGATCTCACTTATCAGCTTAATACCTTTTGCCCTTGCATTCTGAAGCACTTGTGAATCGTTGGGGACACCTGGACTGACAATCATAAGCGATGACTCATATACCTTAGCCGAGTGTCCCCCGAACTCAAAATTTATATTTTCTTTTTCGAGTTGATTCACTGCATCAATTATTTTTTCCTTCGGGCTGAAATCACTTACAAACGGAATTCCATCGAGCCGCTTTACAAGTTTTGCAGCGCCAACCCCACTTCTGGCAGCTCCGATAACTGATATTTTTTTTCCCCACTTCTGGCAGCTCCGATAACTGATATTTTTTTTCCTTTGACTTCCATCATCTTATCTTGAAAGAAACAAGTGTAACTATAGCAAGGATAATTGCAATAATGTAAAATCGAACAACAATTTTCGGTTCCGCCCAGCCGAGTATTTCAAAGTGATGATGAATTGGAGCCATCTTAAATACTCTTTTACCTTCTCCATATTTTTTCTTTGTGTATTTGAAATAAATTTTTTGGATGATTACTGAAATTGTTTCCATAAAAAAGACGCCGCCAAGAATCGGAATAAACAATTCCTTTTTTATTAGTACCGCTAGAATTCCAAATGCACCTCCGAGTGCCAGCGAGCCTGTATCACCCATAAAAATTTGTGCGGGATAGGCATTAAACCAGAGAAATCCAAGTGATGCACCAACAAGGGCCGCAACAAAAACGGTCAACTCACCTGAGCCCGGCAAATAAATAATATTCAGGTAATCAGCAAAAATCACGTTGCCGCTTACATAACTGAGCAGCGCGAGCGCTATCATAACTATAGCAATAACTCCAATCGCAAGACCATCCAGTCCATCAGTCAGGTTTACGGCATTCGATGTGGCAGTAATTATAAATACCACCACAGGTATATAAAAAATTGAAAGATCGAGATTAACATTTTTCAAAAATGGAACTGTTGTCAGAGAATTATTATTTGCAAATTCAGGCGAGAAGTAAATCACTGCTCCAACGATTAAACCGATTACAAACTGACCCAGCAGCTTATATTTGCCTATTAAACCTTTAGGTAACTTTTTAACAACTTTAAGGTAATCGTCTAAAAATCCAACAAGACTTAACCAAACTGTTCCGCCGAGTATTAATATTATGTATATGCTCGTCAAATCACCCCACAGCAGCACAGGAACAACTGCTGAAAAAATTATTATCAATCCGCCCATTGTCGGCGTTCCTGCTTTAGACCAATGAGTCTGCGGTGCATCAACTTTTTTTGCTTCGCCTATTTGATTTTTCTGTAATGAACGAATTATTTTCGGTCCTAAATAGAAAGCCAGAAATAAACCGGTAATTGCAGCTAACGCCGACCTGAAAGTAAGAAAGCGGAAGATATCAAATCCCGGCGGCGAATAAATTTTATTTATGTACTCAAATAAATAGTAAAGCATCAGCTCATAGATTTATTTTTTATTTCAGAAACAAACTCTTCCATTCTCATTCCTCTTGAACCTTTTACAAGAATAACAGAATCATTCAAATTCATTTTTTTTAAATAACTTTTTAGTACATCTCTTTTAGTGAAATGTCTTGTGAGTACGTTTTTCTTATCAATTGTTTTATGTAAATGATTCATATTGGAACCGGTCGTATAAACTTCATCTATTCCAGTTTTTATGATCACATTGTTCAGACTTTGATGATGCCTTGTGCTGCTCTTTCCAAGCTCAAGCATATCACCAAGGAAAAGAATTTTTCTTCTAAACGATTTAATCTTTCCTACCAGTTCAATCGCTGCTTTAGTTGAATCAGGGTTTGCATTGTATGTATCATCAATCAAAATGAAATTCTTATAACGCTGAACGTCGAGTCTTCCTGAAGAAGCTTTTAATTTTCTTACTGCGCTTTTTATCTGTTCAATTGATAGTCCCATCACCAGAGCAACAGTACAAGCAGCAAGAAAATTTTTTGCACTCTGTTCACCATAAATTGGTAATGTGAATTCATAATTTTTCTTTTTATAAGTAATGTGAATTAAAGGCTTACCTTCTTCTGTATAGGTCTTTATTTCGCCTTTAACATCAACTTTCCCGGTAAATCCATAACTAGTCTTTTTCCCTTCACTAGAGTGTTTAGCTTTAATTATCGGATCATCATAATTGAGAAAAACTTTTCCACCATTGTCTATAGTTTCTTCAAACAAAAAAGATTTTTCTTTCCAAACACCATTCTTTGTATTTAGAAATTCAAGATGCGAATCACCAATGTTTGTGATTAAACTATAATCAGGTGAAAGAATGTTTGCTGTATAGGGTATTTCACCAAAGTGATTCGTCCCAAGTTCAGCAACCAGAACCTGATGCTTTTCGTTCGTATTTAATATCGTTAACGGTACTCCAATGTGGTTATTATTATTAGCTTCTGTTTTGTTGACAATATATTTTTCAGAAAGAATTTGTGCTAACATTTCTTTTACTGTTGTTTTACCTGAACTTCCTGTTATTCCAATAATTTTAGTGCTAAGTTTTTTTCGCCAGATTTTCGCGATATCTCCCAAAGCCCGCTTTGTATCCTTAACAGTTATAATGGGAGTCGAAACATTATTAAACTGATTTAATCTTGTTTTATTAATAACTATTGCTGCGGCTCCGTTCTTAACTGCATCTTTAACAAAATTGTGTCCGTCAAATCGATTCCCTTTAATTGCAATAAACAGAGTGTTTGGCCTAATTTTTCTCGAGTCAATTGATATATACTTTATCGTTTTTAATTTATCAGGTCCATATATTACAGCACTCGGGACATCAAATAAATCTTCAATTGTCAGCTTTACTGGTTTCAAATTCCAAGAACTTTTTTTGCTATCTCTATATCAGAAAAATGATGCCTTACTCCGTCAATTTCCTGATAATCTTCGTGACCTTTCCCTGCAATCAAAATCACAGAATATTTTCCGCTATTCTTTATCGCTTCTGTAATTGCAGATTCTCTGTCTTCGATTACCTGGTAATTATCTTTCGTTATACCCGATCTTATTTCTTCAATTATTGCAGAGGGATTTTCGTTTCTCGGATTGTCAGAGGTTACAATCACTTTATCACTTAGCTCAGTAGCAATTTTTCCCATCACCGGACGTTTCAGTTTATCTCTGTTGCCCCCGCAGCCAAATACGGTATAAACAGGATTTTTATTTTCTGTGATCTTCCTGATCACCATTAAGGTTTTTTCAAGACTATCGGGAGTGTGCGAATAATCAATTACAACTTTTCTTGTTCCATTTGATAAGATTTCAAATCTGCCGGGAACCTGAGGTGTCGTTGAAATACTTTCGGCAATAACTTCATCTTTTAGTCCTGATAATTTTGCAGTCGCAAAAGCACCTGCCGCATTGTATGCATTAAAATCACCGACCAACGAAGTTCTTAGCATATAATCTTTGTTTTCATAATTAATGGTGAAAGATGTGCCGGAGAGATCGCATTTAATGTCAGAAATTCTGAACTGTGAATCTTGCTTTGTCCCAAATGAATATTTTAATCCATTATAATCTTTAATAACATCAACACTATGCAGCTCATCATTATTATAGATTGCAGATGACGAGAGGGGCAGCTCATCAAATAATATTTTTTTTGATTTAAGATAATTTTCGAAATCACGATGAAAGTCCAGATGCTCGGGTGTTATATTCGTAAATACTGCAAACGAAAAGTGTAAGCCGTGAACTCTTTTCAATGCAAGCGAATGAGATGAAACTTCCATGACTGCATATTCGCATCCTGCCTGACACATTTGGTTTAACATTTTATTCAGATCATTCGCTTCAGGCGTAGTCAGCTTCGATTCTATTTTTACATTGCCGATATAGTTTGAGATCGTTCCCATCAAACCAACTTTGTATCCTGCAGTTTCGTAAATATTTTTTAGAAAGTATGATGTGGTAGTTTTTCCATTAGTTCCGGTTATACCAATCAGTCTTAGTTTTTTTGATGGCTCATTAAAAATTGCATTCGAAATTTCAGCGAGAGCCTGGCGGCCGTCATTTACAACAATCTTAGCAGCTTTGAAATGGCTTACAAGCGAATCAGGTATTGATTCATTATCTTCTACAACAATTGCTACTGCTTTCTTATTCAAAGCATCCTGAATGAAAAGATGACCATCAGTATTAAATCCCTTCATTGCAACGAAGACGGAGCCGTCAACAACTTTTCGAGAATCGTATTCAACACCGGATACTTCGCGAGAAGGTAAATTTCCTGCAACCTGAACTGCTTTAATTTTATTTAACAATTCACTAAGCAGCATCAGTATATCCTCGCTGAGCTTGTGCTTAATTGCAAACAAGTAAGAATACAGGTCTTTCTTTTATTTATCATTTGTCCCGGAGGAATACTTTGCTCGGCAACTACTCCTGAGCCAGATATGTTCCATTTTACTCCAAGATCATTCAATATCAATAAAGCTTCTTTTATTGTTTTTCCTCTAAGGTCCGGCATTAAATTTTTGGCGTTATCAGATGCAAAAACATTTTGACTCTCATTTAATTCATCGTCGAGTTTTGATTCGTGGCTGACAAATTCATATTCAGAACCCTGATTTTTATTATCAGCAATTTTTATGTCTGTGCTTGGCTTAGGATGATTATATTTTCCTTTTTCGAGCTCATAAATTCTTGTGAGAATATTCTTAAACACAGGTGCTGAAACAAGGCCACCGTAGTAATGTCCGGTAGGTTTATTTATCAACACGTAACAAACAATCGTAGGATTATTAGCAGGATAGAATCCTATAAAAGATGAATAGTACTGACTATCCGAGTATTTACCATTTACAATAATTTTTGAAGTGCCTGTCTTTCCCCCGATTGCAAGAGAATCAATTTTTGCCTGCTGACCTGTTCCCTTCTGAACAGCGCCCAATAGAAGACTTCGCATTCTTTCTGAAGTTCTTTCGGAAATAACTCTCCTAACTAACTCCGGAGAATATTCTCGGACAGTAATGCCATTTTTATCTACTTGTCTTTTAACGATCTGTGGTTGATAGAGAATTCCGCCATTGACAATCGCACAAAAAGCATTTGTAATCTGCAGAGGAGTAACTGAAATACTGTACCCAAACGACATATAAGTTTTTGTCTGGTTGTTCCACTTATCAAGATCAACAAGTTTACCTGTGACTTCGCCAGGCAATGAGATAGAAGTGAAAGTTCCGAATCCAAAGCTTCTTACATATTGATAAAATTTTTCATCGCTCATCCGCTGAATAAGTTTGGCTGTACCGATATTGCTTGATTCTTCAAGTATTTCTCTTACAGTCAGTGATTCGAATTTATGTGAATCTCTGATGTAGTTATTCCTGAATTTATAAACACCGTTCTCAACATTAATTCGTTCGGATTCATCACAAGCTTTATCTTCCAGAAGAGCGGCGAATGTAATTGCTTTAAAAGTTGAGCCCGGCTCATATGAATCTGTTATTGCACGATTTTTTCTTTCAAAGTCTCCATATTTCCAGAATTGATTCGGATCGTAATCACTGATGTTAGCCATCGAAAGAATCTCACCTGTATTAGGATTCATAATTATGCAGGTAGCAGACTCACCGGAATTTGCCTTTAAACTTTGTTTCAGCTCTTCTTCAACAATTGTCTGATATCTTTTATCAATTGTGAGATAAATATCATCACCAGGTATTGAAGCTCTGGTTTGTTTCTCCGAAATTGAAATGATATCACCCATCGCATTGCGCTCGACCATTCTAAAACCATCTTTTCCTCTTAGAACATCATCAAAGCTCTTAGAAATACCATTCACGCCTTTATAATCATTATCAACATATCCAAGAATATGAGAAGCAAGAGAGCCGTAATGAAATACGCTTATGGGTTCTTCAACATAAAAGAATGCAGGATTTTTATACTCGAAGAGGTCCAATGATTTTTCAAAAGGAACCTTCTTCTCAAGGCAAATTGTCTTTCCACTTGCTTTAAGGAGCTTCGAATAATGAAGCTTGCTTTTCCCGATAACCTTTGAAAACATTTTGGCAAGTTTATCTTTTTCCAAGGCGGGCAGCATACGAAGATCGACATAGAATGAGTAGTCATTTCGATTGTAAACCAGCAGGACATCATTCCGGTCGTAAATAAATCCTCGATCTGCCTTCACTGTTTGTGTATTAGTCTGTTGTCTTTTTGCAAAGTAGCTAAGTTCATCACTCCTGACCACCTGGAGATTAACCAGCCTGAACACGAGCGCACTAAAGATTAGCACTACAATAATCAGTATGAGCAGCACTCGTGAATTATTCATTAATGTTCCACACGCTTTCAGATAGTTTTGCAATATCTTCAGTGGATAGTATTATTTTCTGAATCGGATCTGAACTTGCATCCACCAAGCCAAGTTCATACATTCCATATTTTTTAATTATATCTTCAGCAGTAAGCATTTGATAATTAGCTTTCAAAACAACAGATTGAGTCTTTTCTGTC
>JALONF010000125.1 GCA_025455085.1 Ignavibacteriaceae bacterium | reverse complement strand
GCAATGGATCTGAATTACACAACCGTCAACAACGTGATAAGAGTTATGACTCACGGAAATGGAGCTTACGAAAGAAAATTTCTAAGTCAGATCACTAGTGATTCAGAAAGTGAACCAAATAATTTATCAGGATTTAAGCTTGAGCAAAATTATCCCAACCCCTTCAACCCGGTAACGAATTTCGAATTTCGGATTTCGAATTTCGGGTTTGTTATAATTAATATTTATGACGTACTTGGAAATGAGATTGCAGTACTGGTCAACAAGGAGTTGCCAGCAGGAACTCATAAAGTAACATTCGATGGAACAGGATTACCGAGTGGAACTTACTTTTATCGTCTGAAAGCTGGAAATTATATCGAGACGAAAAAAATGGTTCTTTTGAAGTGATTCGATTAACAGAGAGAAAGAGAAAGAAGCGTCAAATTTTCTTACTCTTAATCTTACTTTTAAATTTTATTTCATTAAAATCATCTTCTTAGTTTCAACGAATGAGCCCGCAATTAATTGATAGAAATACGTTCCGCTAGTCAGAGTTGATGCATCGAACTCAACCTCATACTTTCCAATAGTTCTGTATCCATCCACAAGTTTTATGATTTCATTTCCAAGGATATCAAAAACTTTCAAAGTTACGTTACTGCTCACTGGCAACCGATAACTGATCACCGTGCTTGGATTGAATGGATTAGGATAGTTCTGAAATAGTACAAATTCTTCGGGATTAATTTCATCTTCAACTGAGACTGGATTACCTGCTGTGTAGACTTTAATTTTGTTTGATCCGGCTACTGCAATAAGTCCATTCAATCCAATAGCAACACCACTGGTATTTACATTTGAAATATTGCTAATCCACAGTTCTTGTAAATCCAGCGTGAAGGCATAAATATTATTCTCTCCAGTAGTTGCATAAATAACTCCATTTGCTGATGCAGATGGTCTAAGTTGAAATAGCTCGGGATTTGCAAGCACAGCAGTTGAATCCAATTTTTGTCCTGTGTTTGGATCCAATCTAATTATTCTTCCACTTGACGGTGCATATATTGAAGCATCCGAACCAACACATATATAGCTGAATGGAGCGCTACCAAAAATTTCTGTTTCCCAAAGTACACTTAAACCAGAACCGTTATCCTGTAAAGCAGTAACATTATCTCCCTGCTTATGAACATAAATTATTCCATCTGGTCCTACCATAAATCCGCATTGCTGAAGTGGTCCGCCGGGATGAGTATCATTTATTATATGATCATATTTTTGTTGACCATTATCAAGATTAATTGCCTGAAGGTAAGCAACTCCACCAATTTGTTTTATAACATAACCAGTATTTGCATATGCAACCATCTCACCACTACCGGATGCAATTCCAATTATGTTGGTTTCCCAGAGTTTCTCGCCTGTTAAGTGATTAATTCTATACATTTTAAAGTTACTGCCATTAAGAAGTAAATCACCGTTTGAAGCAAAGCTCAAACTTTCTGTGATGTATGTACTGATAGTAACATCTGCTGTCCAGATTTTTTCTCCATTAGTTGCATTCAAAGCATAAAGAGTATCATAACCACTTTCTGTTAATCTCATTACATAAACCTGACCATCTCTGATACCAAGAGGTAAAGATCTTCCGACTAATCCGGTTACTTCTTTCTCCCACAAAAGTTGACCATTGTTAAGATCGTAACAAACAACTGGTGCATTTGTCATTTGAAGAAATTTCATTGTGATCAACTTGTTACCTTCCATATAAACAGGGAATCCAATTAAGCTTCCGCTGTTTATATCCCACAATAAACTATCGGTAGTTGGTCCATTTAAATCTGATAATCCGTTTCTTTGAGGATTTCCACCTCCGTTGTTCCAATCTGTGAAAGTCATTTGATGATTAAATTGAGCAAAAGAAATAATTGAAAGCATCGCGATGCTCAAAAAAAAGGTATTAATTATATTCATTGAAAAACTCTCCCTTATTTAAAGTGAAAATAATTGAACGAATTAAATTTATTTAGTTTTGTTGAAAAATAATATTTACAATAAAAAATCCCTGTCTAGATATTTCAGGACAGGGAGATTAAGAAATTCTTATTAACTCAGCTTACTTCATTAACAACATTTTCTTTGTTTCTACAAAATTATCTGATTGAAGTTTATAGAAATACAATCCGCTTGAAAGTCCGGTTGCATCAAAATCAACTTCATAATTTCCGGCTGATTGTTCTTCATTAACTAACGTTGCAACTTCATTTCCAAGAACATCATAAATTTTTAGAGTGGTATTTCCGCTCACCGGTAACTGATAACTGATTACTGTACTGGGGTTAAATGGGTTTGGATAATTTTGATTCAACAAAAAACTCATTGGTGTTTCGTTCGAGGTTTGCTGAACAGAAGTTGTGCCGGGAACAAAAACCCATGCAGCCCCTGTGTTTGTGTTGTCTGCAATTCCTCCTACGATTGCAGTATTACCGTCGGGAGCAATTGCAACAGCTCCGCCTTGGTTTGCATTGCCGACAGCATCTGAACCAATGAGTTTGTTTCCTAACTGAGACCACACTCCACCACTTCGCATGAAAACCCATGTGGCACCAGCAAAAGCATTGTCATCAATTCCGCCTACAAGAGCTGTATTCCCATCGCCTGAAAGGGAAATAGAAAACCCCTGACTTGCATTCCCGATAGCACCAGTACCAACAAGCTTGTTTCCCTGCTGAGTCCACGTACTACCGCTTCGCGTGAAAACCCAAACAGCACCCTTTGAAGCATCATCTTCATATCCACCAACTATAGCTGTATTCCCATCGGATGAAATGGAAACTGATCGACCGAATCGGGCATTCCCTATAGCACCTGAACCAATGAGTTTCGTTTGAGATGTCCAGGTATTACCACTTCGTGTAAATATCCATGCTGCACCGGCATTGGCGTTGTCAGTATGTCCGCCAATAATTGCTGTATTTCCATCGGACGAAAGATCGACTGAAATCCCAAACCTCGCGCTGCCTATCGCATCAGTGACGACAAGTTTACTTCCTTGTTGAGACCACACATTGCCACTCCGGGTAAAGATCCATACAGCACCTGCAAAGTTATTGTCACGAAATCCTCCTACTATAGCTGTATTACCGTCCGCTGAAAGAGATACAACACTTTGCTGTGCATTTCCTACAGCACCAGTTCCTACAAGTTTATTTCCTTGTTGAGACCACACGCCACCACTTCTTGTAAACACCCATACTGCTCCAGCATTTGTGTTATCACCAATACCACCAACAATTGCAGTATTACCGTCGGCGGATAGAGCAACAGAAAAGCCCTGGCTTGCGTTTCCAGTAGCGCCTGTACCAAACAGTTTTGTTTCCAGCATCCACACATTACTGCCGCTTCGAGTATACACCCACGCCGCTCCAGCATTTGCGTTGTCACCAATACCGCCCACAATCGCAGTATTTCCATCATTCGATAGTGCCACCGAATACCCGTGAAAAATAGTAGAACCTATAGCGCCGTCAGGTAAAAGCTTGCTTCCTTGTTGAACCCACTGAGCCCAAGCTGTTATGGAAAGTAATGCAACCAAAAAGAAAATAAAAAATAATGTAAAATTTTTCATAGTAAATCCTATTAATTGTGAGTAAAGGTATTTAAGAAACGTTGTGCAAATGAACAGCAGATGTTTTTCATACAGTTTACTTTCATTTTATATTATAGGTGATGAAATTATTTGTGAAACTTTTATCTACCTTGATAATTATAATTTTATACTAAATACTTAAATTGATTTAATCCATAAACAAAAACAGAATTCTACTCAGAAAACTGTATATAAGCTTGAGGAAAAATAATATGAAGTAAGCGGAGATAGCGTAGTTTGGCTATAGCGCCTGCATGAAATATAGAAATATTCTTACCTGTCAACAATAAATTTTTTCTAACAAAAATGCAAAAGCTAATAACTTAATATGGACAAATAAATACTCTGTTAATATTTTATCAACAGAGTTAAAAGATAATTGAAGCAAATGTTTTTTTCATATATATCATCCCTGACTGCAGGTTTACACCGAAGATATGCTGTCGGTTCTTTGTGCTTCATTATTTAATCAATAACATCTTCTTAGTTTCAGTGAAAACTTGTCCTGAGCCTGTCGAAGGATTACCAGCTTGTAATTTATAAAAATAAATTCCACTCGGCAGATTCCGGACTTCGCCGGAATGACCACTTGAATTGAATTCAACTTCATAACTTCCAGCAAACTGTTCTTCATTAACTAAAGTTGCAACTTCATTACCGATAATGTCATACACTTTCAAACTGACAAATTGAGATTGCTTCACTTCGTTCCCAATGACAGATGGGATGCTATACCTGATTTTTGTGGAAGGGTTGAATGGATTCGGATAGTTTTGTTTCAGAATAAAATCAGTTGGCAAACCAATCTGTATATCATCAGCCGAGGTGATAATTTCCGAAAGCGGGCGCTTCCATACACCGCTGCTAAAAGTACCGGCGAAAAGAGTATCGCCTTTTACGGCAAGCGAAAGAACATCTAGATCAGTTAATCCGGCATTAATTGCGTTCCAACTAGAACCATTGTCGGTTGAAAGAAACACACCTGCGCCCCAAGCACCTGCAAAGATATTAGTTCCTATTAGTTCCGCTGAAAGCAAAAGTATAAAAAGTAGAAGTTACAACGCCAACATTGTAACCACTCCAGTTTGAGCCGTTGTTAGTTGAAATAAATATCAGTCCTCCTTCAGACCCAGCAAATAGATTTACACTATTCGCAGCAACAGCGTGAATATATGTATTTGTTAACCCGTTATTAACTGCGCCCGTTATTAGCCGGGCTCCAGCTTAGACCGTTGTTGGTTGAACGGAATACTACGCTACCGCCAGCGGGCTCAGTGCCGGCAAAGAGGTTTGTGTCATTTACAGCAAAAGTTAATATGTAAGGATTTGTCACTCCGTTATTAGCTGTATTCCAGTTTGCACCATTATTTGTTGAACGAAATACACCGCCGCCATAAGTCCCAGCAAACAGGTTTGTACCCTTAATTGAAAGAGCATGAACAAAAGTATTTGTCAACCCGGTATTAATAGCACTCCAGCTTAAACCATTGTTTGTTGAAACATAAACACCATTGCCATTAGTCCCGGCAAGGATAGAATTGTTATTTATAACAAGAGCATTTACCCTTTGATTGGTTAAGCTCGTTTGTACCCATTGGGCATTAGTTAAAGGACTTAATAAAAATAGACTTAGCACCAGAAATGAAAGTAGAGATTTCAATTTTTACTCCTTTTGATTATTTGTTATGTGATTTATTATTTTCGATGATCATATCGTTAACGAAGCAAAATCATTTTCTTTGTTTCAACGAATGAACCTGCTTGAATTCTGTAGAAATAAATTCCGCTTGCCAGGTTGTTTGCATTGAATTGAGCAGAATGTTTTCCTGCTTGCCGGTATTCATCGACAAGAGTTTTTACTTCTTCTCCAAGCAGGTTGTATATTTTGAGAGATACATCTCCGGCTTGTGGAAGTGAGAACTGAATAGTTGTTGTTGGATTAAATGGATTTGGGAAATTTTGTGCAAGTGAAAATGTAGTCGGGGTTTCTATTATCTTCTCTTCTTGAATTCCAACTGTACCACCGCCCAAATTGTATAAAACATAAAGTGAATCGCTTGTGGAAGTAATCGCTATATCAGTCCTGCCATCCAGATCAAAATCAGAAGCTATGATTGACCAAGGCACCCCATCAGCGTAGGGGAAGTAACAATTCTCACGAACAGTAAAATTTCCAAAGCCGTCATTCAAAAAAACTGTAATACCATTTGTTTCAAGGAGTCTATTCATAGTAACAATATCTTTATCTCCATCATTTTCATAGTCCATAACAACAAAACCTTCTGTTTGTCTAGTGATTATTTCTTCATCAAAAAAACTGAAATTGCCTAAATTCCTAAGGAGTATTATTTCATCGGAACTAAAACCAGTTGATAGAATATCATTGTCGCCGTCATCATCAAAATCAGCAATGCTGATGCTTGATGATGATGTTAAGCTAGAAGTATTACCAAATACATAACGATAATTTGTGGAATACGGATAATAATTTCCCGAGACGGTAGTATCATTAAAAATATAAACCGGAGACGGAATACCTATAGTGAGAGCGACTATTTCATCATTGGGCTCAGCATCAATATTCCCAATTGCTATATCGTCCATCACTGCATAGATAGTATCGGGAACATTCGTCCCTGGTTTTTTAATTAATACAACTTCTACATTTTCCCTTCCATTATCATCAGCTATGTAAGCCATAAAACTTATGTTAGGGGGGAATCCTCCATCATCGATTGTAAGAAATACCTGTTGTTCCTGGAAAAAATTATCATTGCCAATTTCGATGGACTTAACATGACCCGAAGTATTTAGTATTGTGTTGGATGGAAATCCACCTGCTCCATCTCCCCAGAAGATTTGTAAATAGTTTGCATAAAAACCAACTATTAAATCCTTGTGAGAGTCTTTATCAAGATCATGGAATTTAACTTCGGTAGGTGGATAAGGAGTTTGAAGTGCTCCTGATTGAGAAAATGTTTTATCACCATTATAATGAAATAAAAGAACCTGATTATTATCATAATCGGGAATGGCTAAACCATCTGCTAAAAGATTATCAAATTTAGCTGCGGTAATGGAAAAAGCAGTTCCTGATATTTCAGTTACAAACGGTTCTCCAAACATATCATTACTGCGAGCATCATTTTCATCAGCACCCATCATCGGAGAAGTTTCATCTCGAATTTCTCCGTCAAAATCCAATGTAACACCTTGTATCGGGATTCCTCTTAATTCGGGATCCTGCGACTGACATTCTGTTAGATGCAAGTCATCTATAGATAAAAATTCTATATCTTGGGAAATAGAATTTGTATCCAACCCGGTACCATTTTGATAATCGATTAATGAATAATAGCCTACACCATCACTAATTATTGGGACGAGAATTCCGCTGCTTCCAATAAACTGAGTAAAAATTACGTTGTAATTCGACTGTAAATTCATTGATTGTGAGGCATTACCCTGATCATAACCAAAGTTAAAATCGTATGATGGTTTGATAATTAATATATTATTCAAAACTTTTACATCATCACCATATATACCCAAACCAGTAAGTTTTCCACCATAAATAACCATAGTATTAAATACCATCTTTGAATTATTAGCTGTTATATAAATTCCAAAACCACCTGCGTTAGTTACTAGAGGATGAGAGGTCACATTAATGATATTATTTGCAACCAATATTGAATCCGCCTGACCACCTCCTAAACTTTGAACTTTTAATGCAGTATGAACATAGCCGGTAACTAAATTTTGTTCTAAGACAATTTGCTGCATTCCATTATGAACACCGATATAAATGCCAGTAAGACCACTAGTTGCACTTCCTGCAAAATCTATAATATTTCTTCTGATAAAAATGTTCTGGTAACTTACTTGAATTGCAGAGCCAAGCGGATCCCCAGCACCCGAGAAGGAGCGCCATCCGGCAAGAAACTGATTGTCTTCGATTATTAAATTTCCGAAAGAACTAAATGAAGAAGCAGTAAGCACACCATTAAGTAATCTCATAAAAGTATTACCTGTAATAGTAATGTCATTGGTCCCAGAATTTAATCCAATTCCAGTTTCGGTACCGGTAGGATTCGATCCAATAAATTTGCATCCATCAAACACAACACCTTCAATCACAGGATTGAAAAAGGAATTTATTTGTAAATCAACAAGACGATTATTGAAAACATGCAGAGAAGAATCATTTTCCAGGAAGGTTAAATTTTGAAATGTTATGTAATCAAGACCAACCAAAACAAGTCTTGGATCGGCTGTATTTGGATCAGTTATGTTCATTTCCAAAATAACATTATCAACATTTCCTCCCGCTCCATCATCCGGTTGGAATGTAATACGATTAACAGATGACAAACCTGTGACTATACTATCAAGCATTAGAACTGTATTATTCCCTCCGTTCTTAGAATATGTTCCAGGGCGAATGTTAAAGAATACAGCGCCGGATACTCCTCTGGCATTTAATGCGTCGGCTGCTAATTGAAGAGTTGCAAAGTCCGGTGAATTTCCTCCGATTGTATATGATCCGGTTAGTGGCTGTGAGAAAATTCTAGCTACAATAAATGATATGAAAATTGTAATAAGAATCGTTTTCAAAATTTATCTTGTTAATTTGTTTTTACTTTGAAAAATAAATTCACAGCGATAGCTATTCAATCACGCAAATGCGTGATTTTACATAATGAAATTATGAAGGGATTTAAAGGAGTTTTTCTTTTATTGCCTTAGAGATTGCACTGCTGCGGGAGTGGACTTCAAGCTTTGCGTAGATGTTGCGAAGGTGTGAATCAACGGTATGGTGACTGAGGAAAATTTTTTCTGCGATTTGTTTTTTGCTCAAGCCTTCAACCAGCAAGCTTAATATTTCTTTTTCTCTTTCTGAGAGGCTGTAGCCGTTTGACTTTACATTCTGATCTCTGAACATATTCAATACTTTTTTAGCGATATGCGAATTCATCGGCGCACCGCCATTCATTACTTCGATAATTGAAGCTAATATTTTTTCCGATGATAAATCCTTAAGCAGATAACCTGAAGCACCTGCGCAGATTGCATTAAAGACATTCTCATCATCATCATGCACGGTGATAATAATTATTTTCGATGTGGGAGATAATTTTCTAAGTTCCGGAATCAACTCGATTCCGTTCATACCGGGAAGACCGATATCAAGCAGAATAATGTCGGGCACTAACTCTTCTTTCGCAATAAAGTCAAGAGCAGCTTCTCCAGAACTGAATGTGTACTTACAGTTGATGTCACTGCTCTTGTTGATAGCCTCCTTAAGCGAATCCCGAAAAAGCTCGTTGTCCTCAATTACTATTACATCTATGTGAATGTTCATTCTATTTAAATACTTATCTTTTAACTGTAAGCCAAATTAAGTTATTGAATAGAGCAGTTCAATCACGCGTTTGCGTGATATCTGCAATTAATTCAAGGCTGGTTCCTTTGCCCGGAGTACTTTCAAACTTCAAATCTGCATTTATTTCTTTTGCACGAGATCTGATATTTTTCAGTCCATTACCGCTAAAGCTGGCCGCTGAACTAAATCCTTTACCATCATCCTTTATGGAAAGAAAGATGCTGCTATTTTCTGTTCCGAATTTAATCCAAACAGATTTAGCTTCTGCGTGCTTGATAATATTATTCAGACTTTCCTTATAAATAAAGAAAATATTTCTTTTAGTTTCAGGCAGCAGATTGATTTCAGTAATGTCGTTCGGATAATCAAAATGCAAATTGAATTTTCCGAGAATGTTTTCGGCAACTTCCCGCATTTTAGCGATAAGGTCTTTCAAACTGTCAGAAGATGGATTCGTCAACCAAACGATATCACGAATTGATTGAGTTGAACCTTTCGCTACCTTGTGAATACGTTTTATTTTTTCCGAAGCTTCAGCATTAATATTTTCATCTTTCTGAATTAATTCACTCATCAAAGAAATACTGCTGAGGTTGCTTCCAATTTCATCGTGCAGATCCTGCGCAATTCTGTTTCTTATTTTTTGTTTTTCGATTTCTTTTTCCTGTTCGATATTAACTGCTTTTAATTCAGCTTCACGCAACCGTGCTTCTTCTCTTTCTCTCCTTAATCTTTCTTCTTCTTTCCTTTTTCTTCTTTTTAATTCAGTATGTCTGATGAAATAAAGCGCACCCATTAATGATATAAAATAAATTGAATATGCCCACCATGTTTGCCAGAAAGGAGGATTGATCACAATAAAAATCTTCGCAAGTTGATTGCTCCATATTCCGTCGCTGTTTGTTGCTTTTACCTGGAATATATATTCACCGGGATCGAGATTTGTGTACGTTACGAATCGTCTCTTCCCGCTGTAAATCCATTCTTTGTCAAAACCTTCCAGAAAATATGCGTATTGGTTCATTTCAGGTGCATTATAATCCAGCGACGCAAATTGAAAAGAGAAATCGTTTTGATTATAAGAAAGAGTGACTTCCTTTAAATTAAAGATTCCTGAGTTCAAAGAAGATAAACTCTCGTTCCCAGCAGGCTGGTTAAATATTTTAAAATCAGTTATAACCACCGGAGGAGAATATGTTGATTGTTTTATTCGATAAGGATCAAAATAATTTAGTCCGTTCGTACAGCCAAAGAGCATTATACCTTCGGCAGTTTTAAATGCGGCGCTTGAATTAAAAGAACTTCCTGATAAGCCATCTGCAACAGTAAAGTTTGTAAAGCGTTCTTCCTTAATATCGAAAAATGTGATTCCTGTACTTGTTCCAATCCATAGATTACCATTTTCATCCTCAAGAATACTTTCAATCGCATTATCGGGCAAGCCATCAGCGACAGTGTAAAACTTTATTTCAACATTTAATTTTGATCCATCACTTTTCCCCGAATCATTTTCTATTACAAATTTATTCAATCCATTTGCAGTTCCAATCCATAAAATTGTTTGATCCTTTTGCTTATTTCCATTTACCGACTCATAAATTGTATAGATGTTATTGCTGCTCAGAGATTGGTTGTTTTTCCTGTGAGCGTTCCATTTCTGAAATTCATTTTTGTTCTCACCATTAAATAAGTTTAAACCTCCTCCATTCGTTCCTATCCAGATTCTTCCTTTACTATCCTGATAAATCGACCATACATCGTTATGACTTAAACTCGAGGGATTGTTTTTTTCATTTCGCCAGTGATCAACATTACTTGTGCTCGGATTTAGTCTTCCCAATCCACCTCCCCAAAACCCAATCCAGATCATTCCACTATTATCTTCACGAATTGTTTTAACATAAGCAAATGAAGCGGCATTGAAGTTGGTATTATCGACCTTCCAGGATTTGAGCTGGTTAGTTTTAAGATTGAATTCTTTTAAACCTTGACCGTAAGTGCCAATCAATAATCTGTTTGAAGAACCACTGAATAAAGACCAGATATTTAA
>JALONF010000124.1 GCA_025455085.1 Ignavibacteriaceae bacterium | reverse complement strand
GAATTTGAAATCAGTGATAAGAATTTCAAGCCTCTACCAATTGGTGGATTAGGACAGGGTTATCAGGGAGACAATATTTCTATTACTTCTTCAAATAACAAACTCTGGCCTGTGTGGATGGACAACAGAACCGGCATCTATCAAATATGGACAGTTCCAATTGAAATTTCGAGCGTTGATGTTGAACAAACTCCTGAAATAATTTCTGAATTCAGCTTAGAACAGAATTACCCAAACCCTTTCAACCCAAGCACTAAAATCAAATTTCGAATCGCGAATTCCGAATTTGTAAGCTTAAAGGTTTTTGATTCATTAGGTAATGAGGTTTCCGTATTGCTGAGTGAAAAGAAAGAACCCGGAACTTACGAAGTTGAATTTTCCGCCAAAGGCGGATCCGCCTCTGGTATATATTTTTACCAACTGCGGGCAGGTTCATTTACAGATACAAAGAAGATGATCCTCCTTCGCTAAAGGAGGGTAGCTTGTCGGGGCCATATTGCAGTTGTGCGACAATTACTGCCTATTATTTCAGCAGCACCATTTTTCTTGTTGCAAGTTTCCCATTCATATTGAGTTGAAAGTAATACACACCGCTTGGTTCATTTTCAGCATTCCAGACAAGACTGTGTTCACCACTTGATTTATAATCCTGAACAAGCGTAGCGATATGATTTCCGAGGACATTGTAAATATTCACTGATACTTGTCCGGGTTCTGATAAGTTATAGCGGATAGTTGTTGTTGGATTAAACGGATTAGGATAATTTTGGTATAGAACAAAATCCTTGATAACCGTTGTTGAGTTTTCATATACATTATCGGGCGGTTGATATTTGTATTTAACAATTACTCCATCCTCACCAACAGCATAACCTGTAAGAGAATCAGTAAATACGATCTCATATAATTTTGAGCTGTCAGGAGCGATGTAATCTGTCCAGGTTACTCCATAATCATACGTTGCAACCATCCGTTCTGACAAAGGAACAACTGCCCATCCTTCATTTTCTGTTCGAAATGAAATTGACAGAGCCTGTCCGTGAACACCAATCTCATAATAATCCCAAGTCAGCCCAGCATCTGTAGAGTGCATAAGCGCTACACCAAAAAAGTCAGGATCTCCTCCAACTGCCATAACATGAAGTGAATCGAAGAAATGAATATCCCAGACTTCATCAGGTGGAGCATATTGTGGATCAATAGCTACCCAGTTCTCCCCTCCGTTAATTGTTCTCCAGATAACACCTGCTATATCAAAACGACCACCGACCGCAAAGCCATATAAATCATTATAAAATCTAAAATTTATTACAGGAAATTGTGAAAATGTACCGGAATCAATGTGAGCACGTTCCCAATTTATTCCGCCATCAATTGTTTGTAAAAATTGTGCCGGCATTCCTCCGGAAAATCCTTTTAACGTATCGAGGAAATAAATTCCCCTCAAAAAAACAAATTCTTCTTTATATTGTTCGATGCTCCAGTTTGCACCCCCATCGGTTGTTTTAAGAATTTCCGTACCAAAAAAAGGATCATAAACCCAGGTCAATCCCCAGCCATTTTTGTCATCAAGGAAAAAAATCCGCATAATCTGGTGAGTAGTATTACTTTCCTGCTGAACCCAACTGATCCCACCATCACTTGTGTAAAATATGAGTCCCGAATCTCCTGCTACCCATCCTCTTAAACTATCCGCAAAGTGAAGAGTTCTAAGAAATTTATCCGTTGGGCTCGGAATTCTCTCCCAAAAATTCTGGCAAATTGAAGTATTACTTAGAGTTAAAAGAAAAGTTATTAAAACAATTTTCTTAATCATAATCGGTCAACTGTTAATTAATTTTCACCAAAAAGATAACAAATAATTTATTAATATGATTCGTAATTAAGTTTCGCTTGACTTATTAATTGACAGAGAAATATTTCAACCGATAAAATAACCCTCTTAATGAGTATATTTGCATCAATTATTTATTAACATAATTATGGAAAAAAGATGAAAGTATTATCCCTTATTTTAATTTCTTTTATGATCTTATTCGGATGTGCAAATGAAGAAAAGCAGGAGTTAACAGAACAGGAAGCAATGAAGAATGAACCTCATATTGGAAAGGTTATTGATAAAATTCCAGCTAAAGGATACACATATTTGCAAGTCACAGAAAATAAAAATGATTTCTGGATTGCTGTACCAACAATGGAAATTGAGATTGGTGAGACAGTTTATTTCTCCAGGTATATGGTGATGGAAGATTTTCGAAGTGATAATATTGACAAATCATTCGACCAAATTTTATTTGTAGAAGATGCTCGTAAATCCCCTACACCGGACGAGATGAAAAAGATACATTCGGGAGTGCAATCAACAGAAAAGCAGGAAATAAAAATCGAACCGATAAGTGATGGTAAAACTGTTCAACAGATTTATGCCGATAAATCATCCCTTAATGGCGAACTTGTTAAAGTTAAAGGTAAAGTTGTTAAGTTCAACAAACAGATAATGAAAAGAAACTGGATACATATTCAGGATGGAACAGGAAGTGCTGAAGAATTTGACCTTGTTTTAACTTCAGATGACGAAGTTAAGGTTGGGGATGTAATCGTGGCTGAGGGTAAAGTTGCTGTTGATAAGGACTTTGGTGCGGGTTATTTCTTCCCTGTAATAATTGAAAACGCCAAGATTGATAAGGAGTAATCTAATACTTCTTTAATCGATTAGTGGACCTAAATCAGTTCCCGGATAAAGTATAAAAGCGATTGCGAAAGCCAGAACGGAAATTATTAATCCATACATAAAAAACGTGTAGCAGATTCTCAGCTTCTGATATTTCTGTCCGAGCACCTGACCGAGATAGTAAAAATCCATTATCATATTATCGTACAGGAACTCTTTATCCTTCATCATCTCTTTCATGCCCCATTTAAAATCATCCATAGACATCTTGTGGAAGTTGCCGAAGAAAAGAAGGTTAACCTTCTTTTCTTTAATATCTTCTTCAGTAAATATTCCTTTGGTTATTTTTGGCCGAGTAACGAGAATTGCATAAACCAGGGTTACAAGACTCGTCAGAGTTAACATAGCGGAAGGTATGATCAAATGAGGATTTGCATCGAGCTTTCTTATCATTACAGTTACAACAATGGTCAGAATGAGCGTATTGACACTAATCATTATATTAGCTTTAGTATCTGCCATTGAACTAAAATCGACGTGAGTTCGGACGGTATTTCGGAACATTGTTTCAATGGAACGACCGGCATCTTTTATTTTTTCATCATCTTTTTCTTTATTCTTTTTCTTCTCTTTCTTCAGTTCCTCTAATCCGGATTTTGATTCCTCTTCCATTTTATTATTAACCTTCTTTAGTTTCTTTTCGATCTTAATATAGTTAATATTTTTTTGAGTTTCGAATCGCTGCTTTGCGTAATCAGTAAAATATTTATGCTGGCTGAAAAACTTAAGATTATTCTTTAGCCAATCTGCTTCCGGAATTTTACAGCCATTTAATGCTTCAAGCTCATTTCTAAAAAGTTCGCCTTTTACTTCAAAGTTATTTGTTCCAAGATGATGAAGATCAGCATCGCAGATTATTTCTTCCAGAATATTCTTGGGACTCCGAGGCATCCGGGTAGCATTAATTAATGACAATACTTTTGCAATGTTTTCATCAGGATAGTTATTTTCTTTGAGGAACTTTGTCGCCATTTCTATTCCAATGTCCTCGTGTCCATCACAGCATTTAGTATGCCCAATATCATGAAACCAGGCGGCTATCAATAAAGCTTCTTTTTCATTTTCTTCAATTCCTATTGCATTAGCAATTTCCTCGGCGACTTTTGCAACTTCTGCGGTATGCGTCAAATTATGGTAAAACGAATCAGAAGAACCTTCTTCACGAAAGGTCTTTCCTATAAATTCCTTTACTTTGCTAAGAATACCGTTGTTCATTTTTCGTTCCTTGCTGTTTTGTGAAAATGCAAAGTAAAATTATTTCTATCGATGTCTATCACTTTTTTATTGTTAAATTCTCTATTATTTACAGCAAAAATTATAGCCTATTTGAATATAGTATGGTGATAATCATCACAATTATTTAATATTGGAGAGTGAATTTCTTCTTTTCAAATTATTAGTTTTGGCAAACAAAAGAATTTGTGATTCAAAACATTATGAAAACTCTATACCTTGCAAGACACGCCAAATCATACTGGAAAGATCAGAGTATTCCTGATTTTGATCGACCTCTAAATAGTCGGGGGAAAAGAGATGCACCTTTTATGGGTGAAGTTTTAAATGATAAAAAGATAAAGCCCGACTTAATCTTATCTAGCTCTGCAAAGCGGACGAAAAAAACTGCTATCGAGATAGCTTCTAAGCTTGGGTACACTGAAAAAAAAATTCAGTTCAACGAGGATCTTTATGAAGCTTCATCAAATACAATAATTAAGCTGATAAAGAAAATAGAAGAGAAGTATGATCGTGTAATGATATTTGGACATAATCCCGGACTCACGATGCTGAATAATCATATATCCAATCACTACATTGATAACATTCCAACGTGTGGGATTGTAGCCTTGCAGTTTGATAAAAAATGGAGCGAGATTGATAAGAACTCTTGTAAGTTTCTTTTCTTCGAATATCCAAAATTGTATTTGTAATAAAAAGAATTTTACTCAAAGCATTAAAAGTAATTTCATAACTCAGGTATCTAAAATCCCATCCCCAATCCAAGATAAAAAGTAGTTCTTTCTGGCGAAAAAGCAACGTATGTTGATCCGATGATAGTTGAATTTAGATAAGATACCCATAATCCAATTCCATAAGATGGATGCCAAAGCTTTGATGAATCGTTTTCAGTAAATACTCTTCCTGTTTCTGCAAAAAGATTTAATCCTACTTTACTTTTTAGAATTAAATTCAAAGGAGTTACAAAAAACCGCAATTCTGCCTGACCAAATAGTGCGGCATCGCCAGAAAATCTTTTATCGTTATAACCTCTCAAACTATTCTCCCCGCCTACGGTGGCACCTGCATAAAATGGATACTTGCCGAAAACTTTACTCCCTCCAGCTCTCAAGGCAAGAGTAGCGAACGAACTGAATCCAGGTGTCAAATAACTTCTAAGATCAAATCCTGCATAATAAAATCCTTCCGGCTCACTAAAGATTTCAGGAAACAATCTGCCAGAAAATTTCATAAAGTAACCTTGCGTTGGGTAGTCCTCACTATTTCTGCTGTCGATCTCCAACCCAAGATGAAAACCTAATGGACTAATTTTCCCCAGACCATAATCTTCATACCTGAAATCTGTAAGTAGTGTATCGTTTTGCAGAGAAGTTTTTGACTGAATAAATGAAATCCCAAAGCTGCCTATCACGTATTTATTAAAATTGTAAAACATTGTTGGAAACAAAGTAAGCAGTTCCTGATCGACTTTGTAGTAATCATTATTTTCTAAATCTATATCAAAAGATGTTTCATTACCATAGCCGAAATACCTTGCAACAAACTGTTCGGTTATTTCCAGCAGCAAGTTCAGGCGTCCGCCTCTTAAAACAGAATAAAAATCTCCTTCGTATGCAGCAACGAAATTTCCAAATCGTGTTGCATAGCTTATAGTTATTTGCTGCATATAATCCTGAGGAATTTCTCTAAAGCTATATTGATTCAGTTGAATCCCGCCTCCGATTGTTAAACCATAATCGGTATTGAGCCCTACAATAGGAACAGGCAACCAATTATGACCTCTATCAAGTTGTGTTGGTTCGTACTTTTCAAGATCATCTGCCGGTTCAGGCCAAATTGAATCGTCGAATGATGTTCCTGATCCTTCTACCACATAAGTATTATCGCCGCTGTCATAAAATTTTGTTTTTCCTTGAGTTGATGAAAATGGAGTTATAGAAAGAAAGTATCCAAAAACTATTGATTCATCAATTAATTCATCCTTTCCTTTCCCTCCAACAATCCTGATCACAGGTGCTTCGGAACATTTTCCATAAACGTAAGCCTTATCATCTCCCTCGTTTAAATGGATTCTCAAATCTTTTGTAATCTGGTTATCAAAAATCTTATAAAAAAGTGGTTCACCCTCTCCCTCACCTGAAGATTTGTCTCTTTTAAAAACAGAAACAATTGTTGATTTATCATCCTGTCTGTTGACTTCAACATAATCGTCTTCATCACTGCAAAAAACATCAGCATACTTATTGACAAGACCATAAAATTCATCCGATGCG
>JALONF010000123.1 GCA_025455085.1 Ignavibacteriaceae bacterium | reverse complement strand
AAGATTTGTTAATGCTGCGGCAGATTCCTGTGATTGCTCAATCGTTCTGGTTATTACGATTGTTTTGCCTTTTAATGGAAGCTCTTTAATATTATTGAAGCCGGAATAGAGTCCGTGCAGAATAAAATCGAAAACCTCTTCCTTTTCTTTTTGAGCTGTTTCATCAGAAATATTTTCGTTTATTCCCCTTTGAACCGCACCATAAATGCTTCCGAATATCAGGCTAATTGCAAATTCTTCATCAACCTTTCTAAAGACGCCTTCTTTTTCGCCTTTGGAAATAACCTGCAGAATCATTTGCTTCATTTGCTTTTCAAGAGAAAGCAGATCTTCACAAAGGGAATTTTGCTTGTTAAGAGTTTCCCGCTGATAGATTAGAAAAAACTTCCGGTGCTTCATCATAAACATATAAAGGTGAACAACGAATGCACGCAGGGAATCGATGCTGCTTTGTTCAGATTCGATTTTTTGTTTGAGGAGTGAAAGCAGGTTTTCCATCCGCGTATGTATTATCGTAAAGTAAAGCTCTTCCTTGGATGTGAAATAATTATAGACCGTACCCTTGGCAACAGAAATTGACTTCGCGACATCATCCATCATCACTTCGTGATAATGTTTCGTTGAGAAAAGTTCAGCTGCAGCGTCAAGAATTTTTTCTTTTTTCTTTTCTCTTTTTATTTCACGTTTTTCTTTTAACATCGCGACTAATTAATTTACTCTCCAATCATTTAAAGCAAGAACTTCTCCGGTGTTTGGGTCAATTACCATTTCCTGACCTGTAGCCTTATAATTTTCTTCATCACCGAACTCGTTTAATGTTGACAGTATTTTCCAAACATACCTTTGAAGCTTAGAATCCCAGATGAAAGCAGCATCCCATTCTCTTATCCCTTCTTTAAGTTCCATATTACTTGCGATTTGTCTGGCAGTTTGTTCATCAATGTTAAAGTTACATTCCTCAGGAAAATTTTTGCATCTGGGTATTCCAACTATATCGCGGTTCATTAACACATTACCTACAGAGTCGACGGTAAATTTTATTAATGCATTTACATATGGTTTATCCGGCATAAAAAATTTATATGCTAGCTCGTAATAAGGAGGAGCATGTCTTGTCCGTGCAAAATCAGCTGTAATGTAATTGTCGAAAAATTCTTTACTTGTTGAAGCGATTATGAACGAATCTGCTTTTGACAAAACTTCAAGAGGAACGGTTCCTTCTTCCTGATCTTCACAGGTTCTGCATTTGCAAGAAGTCATAACGGTCAGGTAAAGCAGGGCGATTCCAGTTAATAATAAAAATGAAATTTTTGTTGACGAAGATTTTGTCATTTATTCCTCGCTGTTTTGTAGATTTCATCAAGAATAGTTTTTGCACCAGCCTTTAAAAGATCTCCGGCTAACTTCTTTCCGACTTTTTCCGGATCGGTTTTAATACCACGAATTTTTTTGCGATATGTGATGCTTCCATCAAGTGAGCCAACTAATGCATCAATGTGTAATCCGTTCTGCTTAACCTCTGCAAATGCACCAATAGGAACCTGGCAGCCGCCTTCAAGAGTTTTTAATAATGCACGTTCAGCCACAACTGCTATGTAAGTATCCTCGTGATGAATTGAATGAACTATATCATTTACAAATTTGTCACTGGCTCTTGTTTCAATTCCTAAAGCACCCTGACCAACTGCAGGAAGCATAACATCAATTTTAATTATTGATGAGATGTGTTTATTTAATTTTAATCTTTCAACGCCGGCTCTTGCAAGAATAATTGCATCCCAATCAGAATCGAGAAACTTTTTTATTCGTGATGGAACATTTCCTCTCAGTTCTACGATATTTAAATCAGGGCGGAGGTGCAGAAGCTGGCATCGTCTTCTTAATGAACCCGTTGCAACGTTAGCATTTTCAGGCAGATTAAAAATTGTTGTTCCTTTTTCCCTGGCGATAAGAACATCCTGAACATTGTGACGTTTTGTAACAGCGGCAAGCTTTAATCCTTTTGGAATTTCAGTCTGCAAATCTTTCAGACTATGAACAGCAAGATCAATATTTTTGTTGAGAAGCTCTATTTCCAGTTCTTTAGTGAACAAACTTTTATCACCAATCTTTGAAAGAGCAACATTCAGGATTTTATCTCCCTTGGTTTTAATGATCTTGATTTCTACAGTGACATTTTTGTTCTTCTTTTCAAGCTCTTTCTTTACGAAGTTTGCCTGCCAGAGTGCAAGTTCACTTCCCCTTGAACCGATGATAATTTTTTGTTTCAAAATTATGTCCTAATCTTTCTCTGATTTTTTATTAGAATTGATTCCAAAAAGATCTCTTATTATTCCGATTTTGGAGGCAGAATCAACCGAATTAGAACCCTCATCCGCTTTTCGCAACTCGATGGTTGGGTGATGAAGAATTTTATTTATGATTCTCTTAGTAACTATTTCAAGCTTCTCCTGATCTTCAGAAGAAAATTTGTTTTTGTTTTTTTCTACTTCTTCGTTGCGGATTTCTTCAAAAAAATCTCTGAGGTCTTTAATTGCAGGGGCCGCCCGAAGCGAGTTATACCATTCCCATAAAGTCTCAAGTTCTTCTTCAATTATTTTTTCTACTTTTGGAATTTCTGATTTTCTTTTCGTCAGATTTTGCTCAACTATTATGTTAAGTGAATCAAGGTCATGATAAAAAACATAATCAATTTTTCTTGTTTCAGGATCTATATCACGAGGGACAGCAATGTCCATCAAAATCATTGAATTGTTGCTTCGCTTCTTTAGAGCCGCTTTCACATCATCCTTGCTGATGAGAATTTCCGGTGCAGCAGTTGCACTAATAATTATATCAAATTTGTAAATCGAATCTTTAAATACTGAAAACGGAATTACTTTCGCATTCAGCTTTTGTGCGAGCTTTTCTGCTTTTTCCTGAGTTCTGTTGGTAACTGCAAGACTTCCAATCCCTTTTTCTGAAAGATGTTTTGCCGCTATCTCTCCGGTTTCTCCGGTTCCAATCACAAGTGCTGATTTCTTACTCAGGTTTGAAAAAATCTTTTCCGTCAATTGCACAGCAGCATAGCTAACAGTTACAGCGCCTTCACTTATTGAAGTTTCAGAAATTGCTCTTTTACCCGTTCTGATCGCAGAATCAAAAATCCTATGCATAAGGTAACCGGCAAACTGTGTATCTTCAGCAATTTGGAAAGAGTCTTTAACTTGTTTGAAAACCTGATTATCGCCGACTAACAGAGAATCAATTCCAGTTGCAACCGAGAACAAATGTTTTATTGCGTCTCTCGAAACGAATTTTTGAAAATGCTGTTCGGTAATATTTTGTGCTGGCTTGAAGTTTAAAAGAAGGCTTTGAAATTTTTCGTGACTTGTTTCATTACTGTTCGGGATGCCGAAAATTTCAGTTCGGTTGCAGGTAGATAATATCAATCCTTCCTTGATTTGATTTTCTTTTGCGAGAGTAATGAACGGGCGGATTTCATCCTCATTGAGGTGAACTGCTTCTCTCAACTCTACAGGCGCAGTTCTGTGGTTTATTGATATTGCAATTAAATTCATAAACTCTTAATAGAAGGAATGAAAACTTTGTGCTAAGAAGTTCGAAAGAATAGTTGAAATGATTGCAACTATAAATCCGGAAATCGAAAGGATAACCAGTTTCTTTCCCCGCCATTTTCCTAATATTTTACTTGTTATTCCCACGGCATAGAGCAACCAAACTAGGGTGGAACCAACTAATTTCGGATCCAGAAAAGAAAATTTTGGGAAAGCGATAGGCAGCCAGATAATACCAATTATTATTGCGATGGTAAGAGCAATGAAGCCAATTATGGCAGAGTAAAGACTTAGTCTTTCAAGCACTTCAAGATTCGGAAGACGGTTGAAAATTAAACCAAACTTATTGAGCTTTATATCTTTATAGAGCACTAGGTAAAGAAATCCATACACTGCCGAAATCGTAAAACCTGAATAACCAAGCAATGCGCTAATAACATGAGAACCGAGAAGGTTACTTCTCAAAACTTCTTTTACTTCGGTAAGATCCTGAATAAAAAGTGAAGAGATTAATTGGAAGATTAAGGAGAGAATAATAATAAAAGGTCCCGTTCCTCTTATATCAGAAACCAATTCGACAAGAAAATATGAGAAGCTAATTGTGAGGGCAAGAATTGTGAATATCTCAAAAACGTTTGTTATTGGCGGGTGATCAAAAGCAATAGTCCGAAGTACGATATAAACTAGGTGTAGAAAAAGGGTGATGAATAAAAAGACCCGTTTAATATTTACAAATTTCTTTTCACCCTTCAAGAAGTCGTAAAAATATACTACCAACGTCGTAAAATAGAGGCTTGGCAGAAGGATATTAATAGTATGTATGCTTGATATCATTTTGATCTGTTCGTTTTTCTGACTTATGAGTTCAAAAATACGAACAGAATGCTAACAGAACAAAGCAATTTTGCTGGCACGCGCCTACTTATTTATCGGATCCCAAAATAATTGGAAGCCCATCCTTGGCTGAGCCAATGATCACAACCTTTGAATTTTGTGAGTTTGCCAGCTTTTCTGTTGCTTCAATACCCTTCCATTTTAGAAGCTGTTCACTAATTCCCTTTGAAACTATCTCCTGAAAATCAGCGATACCTTTTGCTTCAATTCTTTTCCGATCTGCTTCCTGTGTTTCTTTTAGTAAGATGAATGCCATTCTCTGGCTCTCTTGTTCTGCTTGTAATTTTTCCTCGATAGATTGAGTTAACCGGGAAGGCAGCTTTATTTGTCTTAGTGCAGCTTGTTCAACGGTAATGCCGCGGGGACCAACCAGTTTTTCCAATTCGTTCACAATTTCACCGGCCAGTTTTTCTCTGGAAGCGGTGTATAGCGCTTTTGCTTCGTAACGTGCTGTAACTCCCCGAACAACAGATCTGAATTGAGGAATTAAAATAATCTCAACATAATTTGGTCCAACTGTTTTATAAATTTCGTTTGCCTTTTCAGAGTTCAGCCGGTATAGTAAACTAATTTCCAATTCAACACTCAACCCCTCTTGTGATGGTACGTTCATCATCTCTTTCAGTTCCTGAGTTTTTATGCTCATCTTTTCAACATTTGCCATCGGGTTGACCATGTTTACACCGGGCTTTAAAGTGTTATCGCTTACATAACCAAGAAAATCTATCACACCCGTATGTCCGGCTGGGATAATTGTGAAGATTTGTAATAGGGCAATAAATAATGCCACACTAAAACCCAGTATGGCAAAAGTAGCTTCGGACTTCTGAAATCTCCTTTTTGCGTTCTTGTGAACAAAAAAAGCAGCTACTGCGGCAATCAAAGCAATAATAAATAACATATATATTTTCTCCTTTGATAAGATTTATAAATTAATTTCATTTTTTATCTGATAACTTTTTTAATCAGCTTAGGTAGAGTTGGTTTTGCAATTGAAAATTTTATTGACTCAAGTATCATTTGTTCAGAAGATTTTATTTTAGTTTTAGAATCTGAATGAAGTTCACAAATAACCTCACCCGACTTAGCATAATCACCGATCTTTTTGTAAAAAATAATTCCCCCTTTTGGATCTATTTTATCATCTTTTGTCATTCTACCAGCGCCAAGCTCCAGAGAAGCCATACCAATCCGATAAGTATTCATCTCGCTTACGTAACCATTTTTTTGTGAAGGCACTTTCCTCACAAACTTTGATCTGGGATATTTATCAGGATTAATAATATAATTCACATTTCCTCCCTGATGTTCCACTATTTCTAAAAACCTTCCAAATGCTTCACCATTTTCAATTTTTTGTTTGGCAATCTTCTCACCCTCTTTAATAGATTTTGCTTTCTTGCCAAGATAAATCATAGTACCAGCCAGTTTGATTGAGAGCAGATACAAATCATTTTTAACATTGCCATTCAATATCTGGATCGATTCATAAACCTCCAGCCAATTGCCGATGTAATTTCCTAATGGCTGATTCATATCCGTGATAAAAGCAATTACCTCTTTGTCAAATGACTTGGCAGTATCGATTAATGAATTAGCAAGATTAATCGAATCAGAATAATTCTTCATAAAAGCGCCGCTACCAGTTTTAATATCGAGAACAAGCCCATCAATTCCCTCAGCAAGTTTTTTGCTCATTATGCTTGCAGTGATCAAAGGAATAGATTCTACGGTTGCTGTCACATCTCTAAGTGAGTAAATGAGTTTGTCTGCAGGTGCGATTTCTTTTGTCTG
>JALONF010000434.1 GCA_025455085.1 Ignavibacteriaceae bacterium | reverse complement strand
ATGCAGCCAGCAACTAAAGTCTCCAGTAATGTAACATCTATTTTCTTTGGCAGGGGCGTTGAGATGCTCATTACTCTTGTCTCGGTTACGTTGATTGCTCGTAACCTTGGCGTTGAGCAATACGGTCTTTTCTCTTCTATCGTTGCATTAACAGTTTTGTTAGCAAAATTTATTGATATCGGTTTTGCACCAATTGTGTTTAGAGAAACTTCGAAGAAGGATGCTACTTTTGATATGCTCAACACAGCATTCACACTTAGAACTATTTTAATACTCGGACTATTTGTTGTGTTCAATGGTGTTTCAGGTCTAACCAACTTAAGTTCAAAAGAAATTTTACTTTCAAACATCCTCTTCCTGAACATCATCTTCTCATCTAAATACATGAACTTTCGTGAACTGCTTGAAGTATTATTCAAAGTAAACCTGAATATGTTCAATGTGATGCTGTTCAATTCGATTGATAGTATTTTTCTTCTTGTATTAGTTTTCCTGATGCCTTATGTGGGCGGCGGGATTGAGTATCTCGTTATAGTTTATGTGGCTGCAAACATCCCAGGATTTTTATTACTTATTATTTTTCTCAGTAAGAATTATAAATATCAATTTAGTTATTCTTTTAAGCACGGATACTGGCTGATCAAAGAATCTATTCCATTGTTCGGCACTGTAATCCTTACCACGGCATTTCAGCAGTTAGATGTTCTTCTGCTTAGAAGTCTTGATTCGGAATATTCAGTAGGACTTTATTCTGCTGCGCTGAGACTAACTGTGCCTTTGAGTATTATTCCACAAGCGCTGATTACAACAATATTTCCATTAATTGTACGTGGAAGGGAAACGGGAAGTGCAAGCACAATGCCGGCAACTCGACTGGTTTATAAAATCCTGTTCCTTTTTTCGTTTGCCATTTCTTTCATTATAACATTTAAAGCTGAGCATATTATCAGACTTATTTTTGGAGTCGAATATGCTAATGCTTACTTACCGATGACTATTTTGTTTTGGTCAATACTCTTTACCTATTTTAACACATTCACATTAAATTTGCTGACGGTATATAATAAGCAAAAGTATAATTTCTTCGGCACATTACTGATTGTTATTGTTCAAATAATTCTCGTCGTGATTTTAACTCCGATTTATTCTTATTCAGGTGTAGCAGTTGCTCGAGTTGCAGCTGGTGCAGCAGGTACAATATTTTTTATTTTTATTTTGAAAGGAATTGGTATTCAATTTAATTTTTTTTCAATGCGAGTTGCAAAATGGCTATTTCCGTTGGTGATTGGTGTGGTTGCTTTATCGTTCATTCCTTTCTATGCTTATTTGCCTTTGACATTAATCCTGACCGTAATTCTTACGATAAAGGTAAAATACTTTTCGCCGGAGGAAATCAATCTGCTTCTCAGAGCTATCAATTATGATTCATGGAAGAGCAAATTCAAAAATTAGAAATAGATGTTTCAATTATTATCGTCAATTATAATTCAACTGAGTTTTTGAAGGATTGTCTCGACTCAATAGAAAAATTTACGACGGGTATTAATTTCGAGATAATTGTGATTGACAATAACTCGATGACAGGTGATTTTGATGAGCTGTTAAAATATCATGATAAAATCACTTTAATAAAAGGAAAAAATATCTTGCTGCTGAATAATGATACATTACTTATAGAAAATTCAATAAAAAAAGTTTTTGATTTTGCGGAATCTCTTGAAGGAGAGAATATCATCGGCTGTAAATTGCTCAATGAGGATAAGTCAACTCAAAAATCTGTTTACGATTTTCCGATTTTTTTAAATGTATTCACTTCAAATTTTTTTCTGTATCTCCTATTCCCGAAATCCAAATATTTCAATAAATATCATTTGATGAATAAAGGAATAAGCCGGATTACCGAAGTTGATGTTGTAACAGGTGCATTTATTTTTATGAGTCGTAAATCATATGAAGCCCTTGGCGGGTTTGATGAAAGATTCTTTTTCTATATGGATGATACAGATTTGTGTTATAGACATAAGCAGAATATTGGCAAGGTTATCTACTTTCCTGAAACTTCAATAATCCATCTTAAAGGAAAATCAGTTAAAGGTGAGTCGTGGTTTAAGAATAAACATCAGTCAATATCCACCATAAAATTTTTTCAGAAGCATTTTTTTGGTTTGGAGTTTTTATTGATGCTGATTTTCCATTACATCGGTTTACTATTAAGATTTCCTTTATTTATACTTGGCGGGATGTTCACGTTAAATAAAAATCTGTTTATTAGAGGAATTTATTATGCCCGCTTGATTTTTCTATATCCGGCAAATCAATTTAAAAGCTGATTGAAATAGATATGAAATCCAAAAAGAATATTCTGATGATTTCGCAAGCTGCTTTCCCGCCAGATATCAGATTAGAAAAGGAAATTAAAAGTTTATTTGAAGCTGGATATAAAATTCTTGTGGTTTGCAATCAATATGACAAGAAGCAAAATCCCAGTTTTGAGTATTGCGAGATTAAAAGGGTAAATGCTGTGTTCAATTCAGTTACCGTGAATCGAATAATAAATTTCCCAATTTTTTTTAATCCTAGATATCTTTTCAAAATATATAAAGCGATTATTGAATTTAAGCCAGCCTACATTCACACACATGACCTACCTATGGTTCCAATCGGCTTAATGTTCAAAAAAATATTCCGACTTCCTGTAATCTTTGATATGCACGAAAATTATCCCGAAGCATTGAAGGCGTTCGGCAAAACCGGGTTAATAAATTTTCTTTTCAAAAATTATAAAGCGGCAAAGATGCTGGAAAAGTTTTGCATAAAAAGATCTGATGCTATTATCACTGTGGTCAGAGAAAATTCGGAGCGATTAAT
>JALONF010000122.1 GCA_025455085.1 Ignavibacteriaceae bacterium | reverse complement strand
TTTCCTGATCTCCTGATTCCACATCGAAGTTTCAGTGGCACCGGGAATAACATTAATTACCCGAATATTATTTTTTCTTACTTCTTCCCTGAGTGAATTGCTGTATCCAAGAAGACCCATTTTTGATGCAGAATAAACAGAACTTCGTGTAAAAATTTTATCAACAACAACAGATAGAATATTTATTATCGTTCCGGAATCATTCTTAATGAATGTGGGAAGAACAGCTTTAATGGAATAAATTGCCCCAAGCAAGTTTGTGTTGATGATGTCATTTATCTCATTCACAGAATTATCGGCAGCGTGTTTGAATGAAGTAACACCTGCATTATTGATTAAACAACTTACTTCGTATTCGCTGCTGATTTTTTTGAATGCCTGCTCAACGTTAGTATGTGAAGCAACATTGCACGGAAAAGTATAAATATTATCTCCTTGTTTTCCAGCTTCATCTTTCAATCGTTCTAATTCCTGGGCTCTTCTTGCAGAAATAAAAACATTACATCCGATTTTAGCAAATTCAAGAGCAACAGCCTTGCCAATACCTGAGCTTGCACCAGTAATCCATATTCCGTCTTTCATAGTTATAAATTTTTGTGACCGATTAAATTTAAAAATTCCGTTCTGGTTCGCGGATCATCCTTAAAGATTCCGTGAACAGCACTTGTCGTCGCGGAAGAGTTTTGTTTTTGCACTCCACGCATCATCATACACATATGGTATGCTTCTGAAACTACTGCAACGCCTCTCGGCTGAAGATATTGCTCTAGAGTGTCAGCAATTTGCTGCGTCATTCTCTCCTGAACTTGTAACCTTCGTGCAAACACATCAACGATACGTGGTATTTTGCTCAATCCGATTATCTTTCCATCAGGTATATATGCAACATGAACTTTGCCGTAAAATGGAAGCATATGATGTTCGCAGAGACTGTAAAAATCTATATTTTTTACTAACACCATCTCATCATACTTTTCATTGAAGACAGCCTCATTCATTACTTCTTCGATATTTTTATCATATCCGGATGTTAGAAATTCATATGCATCAGCAACTCTGCGCGGAGTTTCAAGAAGTCCTTCTCTTGATGGATCTTCGCCAATGCTTAGTAACAAGTCTGCAGTAAGCTTTCTTACTTTTGCATTATCCACTTTTATTCTCCTTTGTACTCAAAATAATTATTCTCTGTCTCATACAGTTTCACCGAATATAATTTCCCACCTGGAATTTTTGTTTCAAGTTGATTCCAGACGGCGAGAGTAATATTTTCTGAAGTTGGAATTATTCCCTTCATAAATTCTGTATCAATATTCAGATTTTTGTGGTCAACTTTTGATATTACGAACTCGTGCATTATCTCTTTTAACTTCTTTATATCAATAACAAATCCATTATCTGGATTAACTTCTCCAGCTACAGTAACCTCCAAAGTGTAATTATGCCCGTGCCAGTTAGGATTGCTGCATTTACCAAACATTTTAAAATTTTCTTCATCAGAAAGTTCAGGCTTGAATAATCTGTGGGCGGCTGCAAAAGTCTCGCGACGAGTTAAATAAACTTTTCTTGCCATTATAATTCTTTCAATGCTTCCATAACTTCATTGTTATGTTCTTCAACTTTTACTTTTGGAAAAATTTTACTAATCCTTCCTTCGCTATTAATAATGAATGTTGTCCTTTCAATACCCATATATTTCTTTCCGTACATATTCTTCTCTTTCCAAACACCGTACTTTGCAACTACTTCTTTCTTCTCATCGCTCAGCAGATAAAACGGAAGCTTGTACTTATTCGCAAATTTTTTATGAGATTCAACTGAATCTATACTAACGCCGATTATTTCAGCTTTCATTTTGTCAAACTTCGGAAATTCATCTCTGAAATTGCAGGCTTCTTTTGTGCAGCCTGGTGTATCATCCTTTGGATAAAAATATAAAACGATTGGTTTCCCTTTAAGGTCAGTAAGAGAAATTACTTTTGCATCCTGGTTTTTCAATTTGAAAGATGGTGCCTTATCACCAACATTGAGAGCCATACGTTTCTCCGTGAATTTTAAGTATTATTAAGAAATGAATTAAACACGAAATAAATTTAATTATGATTTTTATGTATAACAATCAATGATTGTAAACAATGAACAAATGCATTTAGTTCAAAATTAATTAAAAAAATATGCTGCAAGGTATTTGATTAAGTCAGCAAACCTTCATTTTTACACCAGCTATAAAAACCTTCTTCTAGCTGTTCGAAGGAATCAATTGCAAAAAGGATCGGCTGGAGATGCCAAACATCATACTCCTGATTTACAATTTTTTCAGGATCAAATGGTTTTACTTCCACTTTATCGGAAAGTGAATGTTGAACTTCTTTGTGAGATGACAAAACACCGGCGCCATAAATTCTTCTTCCATCAAAATTATTTATTAGACCAAATTCAACTGTGAACCAGTGAAGTGTTTCAAGCTTAACACTGTTCTCACCTTTTGCATTAAGTGCAGCTTCACCAAACTTCTGGTAGAATGATGCAAAGCTTTTATTCGTAAGTAATGGCATATGACCGAAAATATCGTGAAACATATCAGGTGCAGGAGTGTAATCGAGTTCTTCTTTACCGCGGATGTAATCAGTCGAAGGAAAAACTTTTCTTCTCAGCAATTCAAAAAAATTCTGCGATTGGATTAGCCCCGGAACTCTCGCAACTTTCCAGCCAGTGATTTTATTAAACACATGGCTTAAATCTTTTAAGGAAGGAATTTTATCTGGTGAAAGCTTAAGCTGTTCGGTGCCATCCATGTATTCTTTGCAAGCCCTACCTGGAAGAAATTTCATCTGACGTTCATACAAATATTTCCAGGTTTGCTGATCGGTCTCAGGATAAGCAGGATATTTTATCTCATCGTG
The DNA here is from genome assembly GCA_025455085.1 of Ignavibacteriaceae bacterium. Lineage (GTDB taxonomy): Bacteria > Bacteroidota > Ignavibacteria > Ignavibacteriales > Ignavibacteriaceae > IGN2. The sequence continues at coordinate 3,391 of JALONF010000122.1, read as the reverse complement.
TTCCGGAACTGGTCCATCAAGCCATTGTGGGATACAGCGGGGATCGATTCCTTCCTGTGCAGCTTTTTCGTATGCGGAAAGGTTTTCTTTTTTCTGTTCTTTCATCCATTTATCCTTTTAAAATATTTATAATATTTTTAATTGAAGTTAGTTATACGAAGGAATTAATTCAATCTTAATCAAAAGATATTCACCTCTTCCTCAAGCTTGATTCCAAACTTGTTTGCAACTTCTTCTTTGATGCGCATTGCAAATTCAAGAATCTCCGCTCCTGTTGCATTTCCAAAATTACAAATAATAAGAGCGTGATCAGGTGACGTTCCAACATCGCCGGTTCGTTTTCCTCTCCAGCCGCACTTTTCAATCAGCCAGCCAGCAGATATTTTGATTTGTCCTGAATCAGAGGAAAATTTTATGATGTCTGGATATTCAGCTTTTAAACTTCTGAATGAATTCTCACTCAAAACAGGGTTCTTAAAAAAACTACCGGCGTTACCAATCTTTGTAGGATCCGGCAGCTTGCTTCTTCTGATTTCTGTAACTGCATCGCTGACATCTTTTATGGTCGGATTCGCTATTTCTTTTTTTGAAAGATAATCACTTAATCCTTTATAACTAGTATTTGGTTTTGAACTCTTCGAAACTTTCAATCGGACAGAAGAAATAATAAATTCATTTTTAAATTCTTCCTTGAATATACTTGAGCGATAAGCAAATCGACAATCACTTTTGCTAAAGGTCTTCCTATTACCTGATTTAATAAAGATACCTTTTAAAGAGTCAAAATAATCAGCAAGTTCATGACCATAAGCACCGATGTTCTGAATTGGTGCAGCGCCGACAGTTCCGGGAATTAGAGTCAGATTTTCAATTCCGCCAAAATTTCTATCAACACAAAATTTAACCAGATCATTCCAGATAACTCCTGCATCTGCTTCAATTAATACTGTGTTTGTAGTTTCATCAATGATTTTAATATCTGATGAGGATAGTTTAATTACAAGACCATCAAAATCTTTCGTGAAGAGAATATTGCTTCCGCTGCCGAGGACTAATATTTTCTCGCGATCTACTTTCTCATCAGCGAATAAATTAGTTAATTCATCTAATGAAAAAACTTCAGCAAATAGTTTTACTTTGGCTTCAACTCCGAACGTGTTCAGTTTTTTCAATGAATGATTTTTATGAAGCATTATTTTTTGAGTGAGTGTTTGTTGATAATTAACGAGCAATTTATCTTTGCTCAGTCAAATTTAAGAAATCGTAACTAATTCTCTGACAGCCTAATGAAAAGAAAAATAGCAGTAAGAAAAAGAGTTCACTTTGATCAGTCTGGTGTGATTCCTTATCGAAAGAAGAATGGGAAATTGGAAGTTTTGCTCGTCACTTCAATCAGAAAGAAGAACTGGATTGTACCTAAAGGTTTTATTGAGTATCATTTGTCGCCGTTCCAATCAGCAAAGAAAGAAGCATTTGAAGAATCCGGAGTAAAAGGAAGCAACACCACAAAAATTCTCGGCAGCTATAAAGTCAGGAAGAATGGCAGTGAACTTCTGACAAAAATCTACTCGATGAAAGTGACGAGAGTATTTAAAGATTATCCTGAAAAAAACCTTCGTAAAAGAAAATGGTTTTCAGATTATGATGCAGCAAAGAAAGTTAGTATTCCGGAAATTGCCAGGATGATCAGAAAGATGGGAAGGAAAAGTTCTAAAAAGTAAAAGCTTAAAATTCGTCGTCCTTAGCTTTGATTAATTTACTAATCACTTCTCTTATCAACTCATAATCAAATCCTTTTGAAAAAAGATAGGTAGACAATTTATTCTGCAATTCTTTTGGTTCTAAATTTCTTTTCAACAGCACTTCATATTTTTTTTTAGCCAGTTTCATTGCACTTTCATTATCTGAATCAACGGAATGGTGATTCAAAGTTTCATCAATTAGTTTTGAAGCCACTCCCCTTTTGAACAGTTCTCCTTTTATTTTTTTACTGCTCCAGTTTCTTGATTTACTTTTTTCTGCCACGAATGCACGAATAAATTCTTTGTCATCTAGATAGCCCTTCTTTTGCAAATCATCAATTACTTCATCGATAAGTTTTTGCTCGTAATCTTTATTCCATAGTTTTCTTCTCAACTCGGAAGAAGAGTGCTGTCTTCTTCCCAGCAGCCGGAATGCTTTCTGCTTGATATGGAAAATTTTATTCTGTTCTATTAATAAAGAAAAGCGGTCTTCGGAAATATCGTCACTTTTCTTCAAACCGCTTTTCAGAAAAACTTCAACTGCTAAGAACAGCAGTGAGTCATTATCAAAATAAAGTATTACATCGCTTTTACCTTTTTTTACAACTCTAAGAATCCGCATTTCATAAAGGTATTATTTTGTTTTTTTATCCTTTGGTTTCTGTGATTCATCTACTTCCTTTTTCTTTTCATCGCCGATACTCTTCAGCATACCGAGTTTCGTCCTAAGCTCTTTATCTAATGCATTTCTTAAGTCTGCCATTTCAATTAATTTCTGCCTGAAACCTTCCCTGCCCTGAAAACGATCTTCGCCATAACTAAACCATGCACCGCTCTTCTTCACAATACCCAGATCAACTCCAAGATCTATTAAGTCACCGGTTTTACTAATGCCTTCATTATAAAGAATATCAAACTCAACCTGCTTAAATGGAGGTGCAACTTTACTCTTAACGATTTTAACTTTAGTTCTGTTGCCGATAACATCTTCACCTTCTTTAATTGCTGCAATTCTTCTTATATCAATTCTTACTGAAGCATAAAACTTAAGCGCATTCCCGCCAGTAGTTGTTTCAGGATTACCGAACATAACTCCAATTTTACTTCTTAGCTGGTTGACAAATATTACCGAAGTTTTAGATTTGGAAATAGCTGCCGTAAGTTTGCGTAGAGCTTGCGACATTAATCTTGCCTGAACTGCCATAGTTGCATCGCCCATTTCTCCTTCAATCTCTGAACGAGGAACAAGTGCGGCAACCGAGTCTACTACAATCACATCGAGTGCGTTACTTCGAACTAATGTATCTGTAATTTCGAGAGCCTGCTCTCCAAAATCGGGCTGTGAAATCAAGAGATTTGCAGTATCAACACCAAGTTTCTTTGCATAGTTTACATCAAGTGCATGTTCAGCATCAATGAAAGCCGCAAGTCCGCCAGTTTTTTGTGCTTCTGCGATCACATGAAGACAGAGAGTTGTTTTACCGCTTGATTCAGGTCCATAAATTTCAGTTACTCTTCCTCTTGGAATCCCTCCAATTCCAAGTGCGTAATCAAGAGAAAGTGCACCAGTTGGTATTGCTTCTATATCATTTATGACACCATCACCTAATTTCATTATGGAACCTTTACCATAAGTTTTCTCAATTGAC